>NZ_JBNHFD010000069.1:0-20834 GCF_059089865.1 Arthrobacter sp. Y3221157 | reverse complement strand
ATGTGCCCGGGCAGTTGGCGTGGCGGGGGTGTCCCTGGTTCGCTGGCCATACGGTTGCTTCCGTGCTGTCCGCGGCCTAGCGGCGGCCGGCGACGTCGAGGGCTTCGGGCAGCGTGAAGGCGCCCGCGTAGAGTGCCTTGCCCACAATGGCGCCTTCGACGCCGAGGGGAACCAGGGAGCGCAGCACCTTCAGGTCGTCCAGGCTGGAGATGCCGCCGGAGGCCACCACGGGCTTCCCCGTCTTCTCAACCATCTGGCGCAGCAGTTCGACGTTGGGACCCTGCAGCGTTCCGTCCTTGGTGACGTCCGTGACGACGTACCTTGCGCAACCGGCGTCCTCGAGCCGGTCCAGGACCTCCCAGAGGTCTCCGCCTTCCTTGGTCCAGCCACGCCCTGCGAGGGTGGTTCCGCGGACATCGAGGCCGACGGCGATTTTGTCGCCGAAGCGCTCGATGACCCGCCGGGTCCACTCAGGGTTTTCCAGCGCGGCGGTGCCGAGGTTGACGCGGGCTACGCCGAGGCCAAGGGCGGCCTCAAGCGATTCGTCGTCGCGCAGGCCGCCGGAGAGTTCCACCTTGATGTCCAGCCGGCCTACCACTTCCCGCAGCAGCTCGGCGTTGGACCCCCGACCAAAGGCCGCGTCCAGGTCCACCAGGTGCACCCATTCGGCACCCTGCTGCTGCCAGTTGGTGGCGGCCTCCAGAGGTGTGCCGTAACTCGTCTCGCTGCCCGCTTCCCCCTGGACCAGCCGGACGGCCTGCCCGTTCACGACGTCAACGGCGGGCAGCAGTTCAAGGACCGGCAGATCGTTTGCGGTGGTCATGTTCTTCCTCAGGGTTGGGTGCGGGGGTTGGCGGGGCGCGTTCAGGTTGCCGGCAGCGTCAGCAGGTAGGCGGCCAGCAGGGACATGCCCGCCAGGACGTAGAACGATATCTGTGTCCACAGCGGCTTGTGCTGCTGCCGGAAGGACAGGGCTCCGCCTACCAGCAGGCCGGCCAGCCCCATCAGGACAATGGACCACATCTAGGCAGGACCGCCGGCCGGGTCCGACTGGCTGCCGGAGGCAGGCTGGGCCGCGGGCCGGTGCAGGGCCTCCACCCAGTTCCGCAGCAGGCGCGCGCCGGCATCCCCCGACTTCTCGGGGTGGAACTGCGTGGCGCAAAGCGGCCCGTTTTCGACGGCGGCGATGAACGGGGCACCATGCTCGGACCAGGTGACCAGGGGCGGCGCCATGCGCGGCTGGATGACGTCGAAGTTCCATTCCTGCACACCGTAGGAATGCACGAAGTAGAAGCGTTCGTTCTCGACGCCCGCAAAGAGCTTCGAGCCTTCCGGTACCTTGACGGTGTTCCAGCCCATGTGCGGCACCACATCAGCGGGCAGGAGTTCCACCTTGCCGGGCCACTCCCCGATGCCTTCTGCCTCCGTGCCGTGTTCCACGCCTGCCTCGAAGAGCACCTGGAGGCCGACGCAGATACCGAGGACGGGCTTGCCCCCGGCAACCCGTCGTCCGATGAGGCGGATGCCGTCGACGGCCTTCAGTTCGCGCATGACGGTTTCGAAGGCGCCGACGCCGGGGACCACCAGGCCGTCAGCGTTCAGGACGTCCTCGGGCTTGGCGCTGAGCACTACCTCGGCGCCGGCCCGTTCCAAAGCACGCACGGCCGAGCGGACGTTCCCCGAACCGTAGTCCAGCACCGTGACGGTGGGCTTTCCTTCAGGGGAAGGCAGCTTCCGGCTGGCGGACGGATCGATAATTGCGCCGTCCTTCAGGACCTGGCCGCTCACAGGGCGCCCTTGGTGGAGGGGATGCCTTCCACCCGGGGGTCCGGTTCCACGGCTGCGCGCAGGGCGCGCGCAAACGCCTTGAACTGGGCCTCCACGATGTGGTGCGGGTCGCGGCCGGCGATGACGTTCATGTGCAGGCAGATGCCGGCGTGCAGGGTGATGGCCTCGAAGACGTGGCGGGTCAGGGAGCCAGTGAAGTGGCCGCCGATCAGGTGGTACTCCTGGCCCGCAGGCTCGCCGCCGTGCACAAGGTAGGGCCGGCCTGACACGTCCACGACGGCGTGGGCCAGTGCCTCGTCAAGGGGAACGGTGGCTTCGCCGAACCGGCGGATCCCCGCCTTGTTCCCCAGCGCGGTGCGCAGCACCTCACCGAACGTGATGGCGACGTCCTCCACGGTGTGGTGGACGTCGATGTGGATGTCCCCGGTGGCCTTGACCGTCATGTCGATGAGCGAGTGCTTGCAGAGCGCCGTGAGCATGTGGTCGTAGAAGGGCACGGACGTGTCGATGTCCGAGACGCCGGTACCGTCGAGGTTTATCTCCACGAGCACGGACGACTCACTGGTGGCGCGCTCCATGCGCGCGGTCCGGGCCGCGGCCGTGTTCGATCCGGTGGAACTCATGGTCAGGTGTCCTTTTTGCGGGAGAAGGAGTGTGGCACGGCGTCCAGCGCCGGTACTTCAAGTCTAGGCGGGAAGCGCGGCCTGGCTGGCAAGGATGCTTTCCAGGGCGGTGAGGAATGCTGTGGTTTCGGTCTCAGTTCCTGCCGTCACGCGGAGGTGGCCGGGGATCCCGACGTCGCGGATCAGCACGCCCGCGTCCAGCAGTTCCTGCCAGACCTGGCGGGGGTTCTCCAGGCCGCCGAAGAAGACGAAGTTGGAGTCCGAGGCTGCGGGCTTGAGTCCCAGCCGTGTCAGTTCGGTGACGATGCGGTCGCGCTGCTTCTTGATGTCTTCGACGTCGGCCATGAGGGCTTCGCGGTGCTGCAGGGCCGCCAGGGCTGTTGCCTGCGTGACGGCGGACAGGTGGTAAGGCAGGCGGACCAGGCGCAGGGCATCCGTGACTTCGGGGGCTGCCGCCATGTAGCCGAGGCGTGCACCCGCGAGGGCAAACGCCTTGCTCATGGTGCGGGAAACGATAAGCCGCTCCCGTCCGGGCAGGAGGGTCAATGCGCTGGGGGTGCCGTCGTGGGCGAACTCGTGGTAGGCCTCGTCCACAATGACGATGGTTTGGCTTGCTGCTCCGGCCTCGTAAACGGCTTCCACCACATCCAGCCCGAGACCGGTGCCGGTGGGGTTGTTGGGTGAGCAGAGGAAGACGATGTTGGGCTGGAGTTCCTTCACCTGGCGGGCCGCGGATTCGGCGCTCAGCCCGTAATCGTCAGCGCGTTCGCCCTTGATGTATTCGGTATCCGTTCCGCTGGCCAGCAGCGGATACATGGAATATGTGGGCGGGAAGCCAAGCGCCGTGCGGCCAGGACCGCCGAAAGCCTGGAGGATCTGCTGGAGCACTTCATTGGAACCGTTGGCGGCCCACAGGTTGGACTCGTCCAGTCCGTGGCCCAGGTACTCTGCCAGCGCCCGGCGGAGCTCGGTGAACTCCCTGTCCGGATACCGGTTAAGGCTGGTGGCGGCCTCGGCCACGGCTGCGGTGATGGCAGCCCGCACGTCGGCCGGAACGCCGTGCGAGTTTTCGTTGACGTTGAGGAGGATGGGGACATCCAGCTGGGGCGCCCCGTAGGGGGTCAGCCCGCGGAGGTTGCTGCGGAGGGGAAGCCGGTTCAGACGCTCTAGCTGGTCATTCACCTGAACAGTTTAGTGGCCGTCCCATAGACCGGAAAATGTGACAGCCGGGGTTCGCGCCGGGCGTGCGGCCTGCGGCAAGGCCGCACCCGGCGCGTGTTGGGGCGGATGCTGCCTCAGCTGGTGGGAACGTACAACTGCTGGCCGGGCAGGACCGCCCCTGCAGGGAGGTTGTTCAGCTGGACGATGTCAGCAACCACATCCCGGGCATCACGGTCGGGGGCGACAGTTCCAGCGATGGACCACAACGACTGTCCGGACTGGACTGTCACGGTCACCGTGGGGGTCACCGTGAGGTCTTCAGCAGTGTCGGAGGCCTTGGCCGGGGAGTTGAAGAACCCTGCCAGGAACAGCAGCAGTGCCGCCAGCAGCACGAGCGGGATACCGATCAGGACGATCTTTCCCCGCCGGGTCAGGCGAAGGGGAGGCAGGGTCGCCGGGCCCCCCGGGGTTCCGGGCGTGGCGTGCTGCAAAGCCTGCCGGGCAGGGACCCGCGGAGCGTTGGCCTGCGAAGCGGATATAGCTGACATGTCTGAGCCCTCCTGGACCATACTGTGCTGCCTGGGAACAACCGTGCTGTGTTGCCTGTAGTGCCGTTAGTGCCTCTAATGCCTTGGTGCGTTTACCGCCCCGGGGGGCCGGGACTGGCACCTCTCTGCTGTACAGGCTCCAGCACGCCCGGCACCACTGACATTCCGGCTTCGGTATTCGAACGTCTTTCGAATACTGCGCACTTGACTAGAACACATATTCGAACTTTTGCCTCTCCAGTTTTAGCACCTATCAACGAATAATGTCGAGACTCGCTAGAACAAATGTTTGAAAAAGCAATGTGGCTGGCCTAGCTTTGAAACAGGAAACAATCACCCTTGAAGTTGATCAGCAGGGTCTGACAAAAGGGCAAGTCACCCAGTCCGGAGCCTTGGAAAGCCCGGTGGCAACCGAAAGGCATTGGCGAATATGGCAGCAGCAGCCACCGGGGGCAGGGCAGCCTCGCAGCCGAAAAGGGCCGCGAAGGGGCTCACGCCGCGGCAGAAGAAAATTCTGGAAACCATCCAGCGCTCGGTCAATGAGAACGGCTACCCGCCCTCGATGCGCGAGATTGGCGACACTGTGGGTCTGGCCAGCCTGTCCAGCGTCACCCACCAGCTCTCACAACTGGAGAAGCTGGGCTACCTCCGGCGGGATCCGAAGCGGCCCCGGGCCATGGAGGTACTCACGCCTCTCACGCTGGACGGCGGACCCGCAAAGACCGGCGGTCCTTCGGTTTCACTGCCCCAGGATGCGGGTGCCACAGTAACGGAGCTGCCCACCGCAGTGGACACCGCCATGGTGCCACTGGTCGGGCGGATCGCCGCTGGCGGTCCCATCCTGGCCGACCAACTGGTGGAGGACGTCATGCCGCTCCCCCGCCAGCTGGTGGGACAGGGCGAGCTGTTCATGCTTCGGGTGGCGGGCGATTCCATGGTGGACGCCGCCATCTGCGACGGTGACTGGGTGGTGGTGCGGCGCCAGGCGGATGCCGCCAATGGCGATATCGTGGCGGCGCTCCTGGACGATGAGGCCACGGTAAAGACCTTCCGCCAGCGTGACGGCCATACCTGGCTGCTCCCGCAGAACACCCAGTACGAACCGATTCTTGGCGACCACGCCACCATCATGGGCAAAGTGGTCTCCGTCCTGCGCTCGCTCTAGGGAGAGCAGGACCAACAACTCCATAGTTCGAAAAAGACGGCACCTTCCCGGTTTGGGAGGGTGCCGTCTTTCAGTGGGCCTCCGCGGCAAGCCGCTCAAGGGCTGCGATCGCTGTCTTCCGGTCCGTCGTGGCCCAGAACGGGGGCAGCGCCCCCCGCAGGAACCCGGCGTAGCGCTCGGTGGCAAGGCGTGAATCCAGCACCGCCACCACTCCCTTGTCGCCGGTGGACCGGATCAGGCGGCCCGCCCCCTGGGCCAACCGGATGGCGGCATGGGTGGCGGACACCGACATGAACCCGTTGCCGCCTGCCTGCGCCACCGCACGGGACCGCGCCGTCATGAGGGGATCGTCGGGTCGCGGGAACGGGATGCGGTCGATGACCACCAGCCGGCACGATCCGCCGGGGACGTCTACTCCTTGCCACAGGGACATGGTTCCGAACAGGCACGTGTCCGGTTCGTCGGCGAATTGCTTGACCAGGGCCGTCATGGTGGAATCGCCCTGGCAAAGGACGGTCACACCGAGCTTGGGGCGAAGCGCCTCAGCTGCTTCCTCGGCGGCGCGCCGTGAGGAGAACAGGCAGAGCGCCCCACCGCCGGATGCGCGGATGAGCGCCTCCAGTTCGGCCAGCGATTCCGGCGATGCGCCCCGGCCCGGTTTGGGCAGGTGGCCGGCAACGTACAGGATGCCCTGCTTCGGGTAGTCGAAGGGCGAGCCCACGTCCACGCCGGTCCAGCTGGGGGCGCCGTCTCCCACCAGGCCGAGACCCCCGGCGGCGGGCTCGAACGCTGATCCGATGGCCAGGGTGGCGGATGTCAGGATCACGGTGTGATCGGCAAAGAGGCCCTCCCGCAGCCGGCCTGCCACGGACAGCGGCGCGATGTTGACCAGCACGGGCGCGGACTCGTCAGGCTGCGAATACCCCTGGCCGGGGTCGAAGGAACTGGCACGCGAGAACCACACCACTTCCCTGTTGTCCCGGGCCGCAAGCAGCCGCTCGCACAATTCCAGGATGAGCATCAGGCGGGACCGCGCAAGCTGCCTCCCGCCGTCGGGCGTCGTACTGCTGTCCCCCTTGGAATCGGACAGCGCCGCGCGGCAGGCCTCACGCAGCTGGTCGATGCAGTCCAGCTGTTCGTCGTTCAGGCCGTTGGGCAGCAGCCCGTTCGGCGCGCCCGCGAGGGCCAGTTCGAGGTTGGCGGCGGCGGCGTTGAGGGCGTCCACAGTGATGGCCGTGTGCTTCCGCGCGCTGGAGGCGGCGGCGTGGACCATGGCCACGGAGAGCTGGCCGGTGACGGCTCCCGTGACCCGGTCCTGCAGCTCGTGGGCCTCGTCCACCACCACAACGTCATACTCTGGCAGGACGGCCAGCCCTTCGAAGGCGCTGACAGCCAGCATGGCGTGGTTGGTGACCACGACGTCGGCCTCTGCCGCGTCCTGGCGTGCCAGCTCGCTGAAGCATTCCGCAGCCAGGGGGCACTTCTGTGAACCCAGGCATTCCATCGAGGTCACCGAGACCTGCCGCCAGGCGCGGTCGGTCACGCCGGGAAGGAGTTCGTCGCGGTCGCCAGTGGCGGTCTTCTCCGCCCACTCGCGCAGCCGCACTACCTCCTTGCCAAGCTGCGAGGCGGGACCGCCGACCGTTGCGGCAAAATGGGGAACACTGGTGTCCTCCCCCAGCGAAAACAACTGCCCCTCGGCGGGCTCCTCCGACGGGAACCCGCCTTCGAGCTTGTGCCGGCAGACGTAGTTGGAACGGCCCTTGACCAGTGCCACCTTCACCGGCCGGTCCAGGGCAGGAGTGATCGCCTTGAGGAGGCGGGGCAGGTCCCGGCCCACGATCTGTGTCTGCAGTGCCAGCGTGGCGGTGGAAACCAGGGCAGGCTTGTTGCTTTCAAGGGCGTGGGCAATCAGCGGAACCAGGTACGCGAGGGACTTGCCGGTGCCGGTTCCCGCCTGTACCAGCAGGTGGTTCCCCGTTTCGATGGCGCGCGCCACCTGCCTGGCCATTTCGTGCTGCCCGGTGCGGCTCTGCCCGCCCATGGCGGCAACGGCCCGGTCGAGCAGCTCGATGGCGAACTGCCCGCCGGCCGTGTCCGTGGCTTCGCCGGCCACGAGGTCAGTCATCCGCGACGAAGGGTTCCAGTTCGGCCGCCAAACCTTCCCGGACCATGACGACGGCCCGGGTACCTGCCTCGACGTGGTCCAGGCTGATGATTTCAGCGTCGGAGTCGTGCAGTTTGCTGAGCAGGTCGCCGCGGTTGTAGGGAAGGAGCAGTTCCATCTTGACGCTGGGCCGCGGGATGGATTCGCTGATTACGCGGAGCAGTTCCGCGATCCCCTCACCGGTACGCGCCGAAACCACCACATGGCGCGGCTCGCGCTGCTTAAGCCGCTCCACCACGAAGGGGTCCGCTGCGTCGGCCTTGTTCAGCACGATGATCTCCGGGATCTTGCGCGCATCCACCTCGCTGAAGACCTTGCGGACGGCAGCAATCTGGCCTTCGGGATCCGGGTGCGAGGCGTCCACTACGTGCAGGATGAGGTCGGCGTCAGCCACTTCCTCCAGCGTGGAACGGAAGGCCTCCACCAGTTGGGTGGGCAGGGACCGGACAAAACCGACCGTATCCGCCAGGGTGTACCCCAGACCGTCCGCCGTTTCTGCCTTGCGCACCGTGGGGTCCAGCGTGGCGAACAGGGCGTTTTCGACCAGCACGCCCGCGTCCGTCAGGCGGTTCAGCAGGGAAGACTTCCCGGCGTTGGTGTAACCGGCGATCGCCACGGAGGGAACGGCATTACGACGGCGGTTGGCGCGCTTGGTTTCGCGGGCCGGCTTCATCGCGGCGATTTCGCGCCGCAGCTTGGCCATGCGGGTGCGGATCCGCCGGCGGTCCAGTTCGATCTTCGTCTCGCCGGGGCCGCGGGAGCCCATGCCGGCCGCCGCACCGCCCACCTGGCCACCGGCCTGGCGGGACATCGACTCACCCCAGCCGCGGAGGCGGGGAAGCAGGTACTCGAGCTGCGCGAGCTCAACCTGCGCCTTGCCTTCCCGGCTCTTGGCGTGCTGGGCGAAGATGTCCAGGATCAGGGCAGTGCGGTCGATGACCTTGACCTTGACGATGTCTTCAAGCCCGCGCCGCTGGGACGGGGCAAGTTCGGCGTCGACGATCACGGTATCCGCGCCGGTGGACATCACAATGTCCTTGAGTTCCTGGGCCTTTCCGGAGCCCAGGAACGTGCCGGGATCCGGCTTGTCCCGGCGCTGCACCAGGCCGTCCAGCACCTCTGAACCTGCTGTCTCGGCAAGTGCCGCGAGCTCGCGGAGCGAGTTTTCGGCGTCGGCAAGGGTTCCCTCGGACCAGAGCCCGGCCAGGACCACGCGCTCCAGGCGCAGCTGGCGGTATTCGACTTCGGTGACGTCTTCCAGTTCGGTGGAGAGGCCGGCGGTGCGCCGTAGGGCGCGGCGTTCCTCAAGGTCCTGCTGGTCGCCGTCGAACGTGGTGTGCTCTTCGTCCAGGCGGGAGATGGCCTGTGCGGCACCCAGCACGGGCTTGCCGTTTCCGCGTTCTTCTCCGCGGGGCGTGCTGAGATTCCTGGCCGGTACGTCCTTGGAGAGAATCCGGTCGATCACAGCCTGGATTTCCGCAGGGCTCATGTCCTGGGCGGCTGGTTCGGATCCGGTGTTGGGCTGGCTGGTCATGGTCTCCTTTGAAGATTCGGCAGTTCCAGAATAGTGCCGATTGCTGGTCTGTGGGGAAGTATTCGCGCTGGGCTGACGGCCTGCGGTCATGCAGTTCTCCTGGGATGTTGGGCGCCGGCGGGCCGAAGGCGGCCGCGGGCGCGGGTGCCGCATCACGGAAGGCGGCGGAACGGGAACGTGCCGGAGAATCGGCGAATAGACCAGCGGATGCTGACTTTCGAGTATTGTCCGGCTGCCGGAACAGACTGTGGGTCTGGTCCGGTGCACAAGCGGAAGGTGATGAAAACCTGCGTCGCCGTGGGACTGGCCGTCGCTGGAGGACGGACTGCGGGACGGGCGGTGCCCGTACCGGCTACTCGAAGATCAGGAACATGCCCTCCACCCTAGCAGAGGCCCCGCGTCCGCAGTTTCCCTTTACGCTGCAAGGGGAACTACTCTGGCCAGTTATGGAGTCCGCACACTATTTCAGCGCATCCCCCGCCGGCCCCTTCACCAGAAAGCCCCTCACAGTAGAGCTCGCGGGCGAAACACGTAGGCTGCAGACTTCCAGCGGCATCTTCAGCCCTGACGGCATCGATAAGGGGACGGCGGTCCTCCTGGCTGAGGTTCCGGCGCCCGCGCCCACTGGCAATCTGCTGGACATCGGGTGCGGCTGGGGACCCATCGCGCTCACCATGGCGCTGCGTGCCCCGCACGCACATGTGTACGCCGTGGACGTGAACGAACGCTGCATCACGCTGACCAATGAAAATGCTGCCGCTCTCGGGCTGTCGAACGTTGTGGCCAGCACGCCCGAGGCAGTTGATCCGGACCTGAGGTTTGACACGATTTGGTCGAATCCGCCTATCAGGATCGGCAAGGACGAGCTTCACTCGCTGCTGAAACTGTGGCTGCCGCGGCTCGCGCCCGGTGGAGCTGCGTGGCTGGTGGTTCAGAAGAACCTGGGCTCGGATTCCCTCCAGCGCTGGCTCGCCGGGGAGCTGGACGATTCCTTCAGCGTGACCCGCGAGTCCACGTCCAAGTCCTTCCGCATCCTAAAGGTCAGGAAAGCGTCCCGGTAGCCACGATGACGGCCGGGCCGCTGAGTTCCACATGCTCGTGGCCGGCCGGTCCGGCGAAGAATTTCACGCCTACTACCCCGCCTGGCACGTGGACCCGCCAGGTGTCCGGAGCCTCTGCGCCGGCCCAGTGGCGGATGGCGACGGCGGCAGCACAGGCTCCCGTTCCGCAGGACTGGGTCTCGCCGACACCCCGCT
Organism: Arthrobacter sp. Y3221157; assembly: GCF_059089865.1. Taxonomy (NCBI): domain Bacteria; kingdom Bacillati; phylum Actinomycetota; class Actinomycetes; order Micrococcales; family Micrococcaceae; genus Arthrobacter; species Arthrobacter sp. Y3221157. The sequence goes on along the minus strand of NZ_JBNHFD010000069.1, from coordinate 10,592 downwards.
CGTGGACGCGCATGGTGACTGAACCAACGCCGTCGTGGACGAGCGGTTCAGCCGGGACAACGAACTCCACGTTGGTGCCGTTGGCAGGAACGGGTTCGACGGTGGGTGCCGTGAAGAGCCGGGTCCCCGCGAGTTCGGAGAGTTCTGCGAGGGCCACAACGGTGTGCGGGTTGCCCATGCTGACGGACAGCGCGGGCCGCGGGACCTCCAGGCCGTCCGCGGTGACCAGCGAATCCATGGCTTTGGCTGTGGCTTTACCGGGGAAGATGAACTCCCAGGGGCCCATGTCCACGGCGTACTCGTCCCCGGTCCGGACCACCGTCTTGGCCCCGCCGCGGGTGCCGATGGTCAGCGCACCGCCGTCGGGAAGGTCAATCAGGCCTTCGGCCCGGAGAAAGTGGACGAAGACACGGACACCGTTGCCACACATCTCGGACAGGGAGCCGTCGGCGTTCCGGTAGTCCATGAACCATTCGGCCTCAGGGACCGTGGCCAGCAGGTCGCGGCCTTCGGGGAGCAGGCGGGAGGGAACCGCGCGGATCAGGCCGTCTCCGCCGATGCCGCGGTGCCGGTCGCACAGGCCGGCCACCTGGCCCGCGGTGATGGTGTGCTCACCCTCGGGATCGGCCACCAGGACAAAGTCGTTGCCAGTGCCGTGCCCCTTCGAAAAGCGCAGCCCGCCCAGCGTGCGGAAGGCGGGGCCGGTGGTCTCTGCGAGGGTTGCGTCCATGCTTCCAAGGTTACCGGCCGGCCGCGGCAGGCCCGAAACCGGCTGCCCGGCACTGAAGCGCCGGCTGGAACCCGTCAGCGGCAGAGGTCCGCGGCACGCTCCACCAGTTGCGGGTCCTGCCAGTCCAGCCAGCTGATCCGGGGGTCCGCCCCGAACCAGGTGAGCTGGCGGCGGGCGAACTGGCGGGTGGCCACGATGGTGCTTTCCGCGGCCTCTGCGACGGTCGCTTCACCGTCGATGACCTGCAGGAACTGGGAGTAGCCGAGGGCGCGGGATGCTGTCTTGCCGTGGCGGAGGCCCTGGGCGTCCAGCCGGCGGACTTCGGCCAGCAGCCCTTTGTCCACCATGGCGTGCACCCGCAGGGCCAGGCGTTCCCGGAGTATGTCCCGGTCCACCGCGAGGCCCACCTGCACGGCTGGGTGGACGTACTCGCGGCGGGGCATGAAGGAGCTGAAAGGGCGGCCGGTGAGCTGGTGGACTTCCAGTGCCCGGATGATGCGCCGGTCATCGGAGAGCCGGCCTGCCGAGACCGGGTCCACGGCCCGCAGCCTGGCCAGCATGGCTGCGGTGCCGGTGGCGGCAAGGTCCGCTTCGAGCTGCTGCCTCAGCTGGGGGTCGGTGCCCGGAAAGTCCAGGACATCCAGCGCGGCCCGGACGTAGAGCCCGGACCCGCCGGCCAGGATGGCCCGTTTTCCGCGGGCATGGATTTCGTCGATGAGCTGCCGGGCCTGCTGCTGGAAGTCCGAGACGCTCGCTTCCTGCGTCACGTCCAGGATGTCCAGGAGATGGTGCCGGACTCCCCTGCGCTCCGGCATGGAGATTTTTGCCGTTCCGATGTCCATGCCGCGGTAGAACTGCATGGCGTCAGCGTTGATGACTTCGCCGTCCAGCTCCAGGGCAAGGCTGACGGCGAGGTCCGATTTGCCGGAACCGGTGGGACCGACGACGGCGATGACTGGCGGAGTGCCCACCTGTCAGGGAGTGCGCAGCGGCAGTGAGGGCATGCCCAGGGAGACGCCCTTGCGGCCCGCGCCCGCAGCCGGTGCCGGGGCGCCGCAGGAGTCTGCCTGCGACCTGTCCCAGGCGTCACCGGCCCGTGAGCGCCGCAGGCTGTAGTCCTCCGGCGTGGGGTCCGCGACCAGGTGGAAGGCGGCAGCCTCGGTGATGGTGACCGTAACGAGGTCTCCCGGGCGTGGTGCGGGCGCACCGTCCGGAACGGAAAAATGCACCAGGCGCTGGTCCTGGGACCGGCCGGACAGCCGGTGGGTTTCTTCCGCCTTGCGGCCGGACTGGGCGGTGACCATCACTTCCACGCGGCGGCCCAGCTGCTTGCGGTTCTCCTCGGCGGCGATCCGATCCTGCAACGCGGTGAGCCGTTCGAACCGCTCCTGCACAACGGCCTTCGGCAGCTGGTCGGGCAGGTCGGCGGCCGGGGTGCCGGGGCGTTTGGAGTACTGGAAAGTGAAGGCTGTGGCGAACCGCGATTGTTCCACGACGTCCAGGGTGGCCTGGAAGTCTTCCTCGGTTTCGCCCGGAAATCCGACGATGATGTCCGTCGAGATGGCCGCATGCGGGATCTTTTCCCGGACCTTGTCCAGGATGCCCAGGAACTTCGTGGACCGGTACGAGCGCTTCATGGCCCGGAGGATGCTGTCCGAACCGGACTGCAGCGGCATGTGCAGCTGCGGCATGACGTTGGATGTTTCCGCCATGGCATCGATCACGTCGTCGGTGAAAGCTGCGGGGTGGGGGCTGGTGAAGCGGACGCGTTCCAGGCCCTCGATCTGGCCGCAGGCGCGCAGGAGCTTGGAGAATGCCTGCCGGTCACCGAATTCCACGCCGTAGGAGTTGACGTTTTGGCCCAGCAGCGTGACTTCGATGGCACCGTCGTCCACGAGTGCCTGGATCTCCGCGAGGATGTCCCCGGGACGGCGGTCCTTCTCCTTGCCGCGAAGCGCCGGGACGATGCAGAACGTGCACGTGTTGTTGCAGCCCACGGAGATGGAGACCCACCCGGAGTAGACAGAGTCGCGCTTGGTGGGAAGCGTGGACGGGAACACGTCCAGGGATTCCAGGATCTCCAGCTGCGCCTCGTTGTTGTGCCGGGCGCGGTCCAGCAGCGCGGGCAGGGCGCCGACGTTGTGGGTTCCGAAGACGGCGTCCACCCAGGGCGCCTTCTTCAGGATGGTTTCGCGGTCCTTCTGGGCCAGGCACCCTCCCACCGCGATCTGCATGCCGGGATTGGCGGCCTTGACCGGCGCCAGGATCCCGAGGTTGCCGTAGAGCTTGTTGTCGGCGTTTTCCCGGACGGCACAGGTGTTGAATACCACCACGTCCGCCTGCTCGCCGTCAGCAGCAACATAGCCTGCATCCTCGAGCATGCCCGCCATGCGCTCGGAGTCGTGCACGTTCATCTGGCAGCCGAAAGTGCGCACCTGGTAGGTGCGTGCCTTGGGCGCTGCGTCGTGCGGCAGGGACCCGGCCTCTTCGGAGGGCTGGGCACCGGAAAAGGAGGAAGGAATGGTCAAACTCACCTATTAAGGGTACCGGCTGTTACAAGTACGGTTTCGTGGCCCTAGTCGGGGTCCGGGGCTCCGCGGGCTTCGAGGACCTCGTTCACGATCCGGAACGCCTGGGAAGGCTGGTAGCCCTTGCGGGCAAGCATGGACGCGAGGCGACGGACCGCCTTGTCGCGTTCGGCGCGGTCTGTCAGGTCCGTTCCCGGCCGGATCTTCCGCTCCACCAGGGATCGGGCGGCAGCCTCTTCGTCGGCGTCCGTCAGCTGCTCCAGTGCGGCGGTGGCCGTGTCCAGGTCGATGCCCTTTTCAGTGAGCTCACGCCGGAGCGCACCCCTGGCCAGTTTCCGGGACTGGGAACGGCTGCGGACCCACATATCGGCGAATTCGGCGTCGTCGATGAGCCGGACTTCCTGGAACCTGTCCAGTACTGCCTCTGCGATGTGTTCGGGAATGTTCCGTTCGGCCAGTTTGCGTGCGAGTTGAAGCCGGCTCTTGGCAGAGGCTGTCAGCTGCCGGTAGACGATGGCCTGTGCGACGGACACTGGATCGGGCTCGGGATCGCCGAAATGGGGTGCGTGGGGGTCGCCGGGCCCGCCCTGCTCCCCCAGTGAAGGGGGTGCCTGGCGGGCCCGCCGCGGGCGGTCCCCGCTGCTGCGTGGCCGCTCCTGTTCAAATCCGGCCAACTGCTAGAACCCGTCGACTGCCTTCAGTTTCGGGGAGTCCTTGGACTCCGCCTCCGCCGGCTTCACGCCAACGCCGAGCTTTTCCTTAATCAGCCGCTCAAGTTCGGCTGCCAGCTCCGGGTTGTCACGGAGGAACCGGCGGGAGTTCTCCATGCCCTGGCCCAACTGGTCGCCATCGTAAGTGAACCAGGAGCCGGACTTCTTGATAATGCCGTGCTCCACGCCCATGTCGATGATGCCGCCCTCGCGGGAAATGCCCTGGCCGTAGATGATGTCGAACTCGGCAACCTTGAAGGGCGGGGCCATCTTGTTCTTGACGATCTTGGCCTTGGTCCGGTTGCCCACCGAATCCGCGCCTTCCTTAAGGGTCTGGATGCGGCGTACGTCAATGCGGACAGAGGCGTAGAACTTCAGGGCCTTACCACCGGTGGTGGTTTCCGGCGAGCCGAAGAAGACACCGATCTTTTCGCGCAACTGGTTGATGAAGATGGCGGTAGTCTTGGTCTGGCTCAGCCGGCCGGTGATCTTACGCAGGGCCTGGCTCATGAGCCGGGCCTGCAGGCCGACGTGGCTGTCGCCCATGTCGCCTTCGATTTCCGCTCGCGGCACCAGGGCGGCCACGGAGTCGATGACGATGACGTCCAGCGAGCCGGATCCGACCAGCATGTCCATGATCTCCAGCGCCTGCTCACCGGTGTCCGGCTGGGAGACCAAGAGTGCATCGGTGTCCACGCCGAGCTTCGCGGCATAGTCCGGGTCCAGGGCGTGCTCGGCGTCGATGAAGGCTGCGATGCCGCCGGCGCGCTGGGCGTTGGCCACTGCGTGCAGGGCGACGGTGGTCTTACCGGAGGATTCCGGCCCGTAGATCTCGATCACGCGGCCGCGCGGCAGTCCGCCGATTCCCAGGGCGACGTCCAGGGCGATGGATCCAGTGGGGATCACTTCGATGGGCGCACGGACTTCATCGCCCAGGCGCATGACCGAGCCCTTGCCGAATTGCTTGTCAATCTGGGCCAGCGCTGCTTCCAGCGCTTTTGCACGATCCGGGGCTGCCGCCATGGTTGACACCTCTAATGCTTTCTCGATGGTGGCCTTCGCGGCCGTTTATTGGTCATCTCTGACGCTAGGGGGACCCACTGACATTCCGGCCGGGTAATGGCGGCTATGTGGATAACCCGTTACGAAAAAGCATAGCTTTATCCGAACAGGTATTCGAACAGCCTGGCGGCGTGTCAGGGGAAAATACCGGCGGTTACCGAGGCTGAGCAGTCAGTCCCGCAGCGGCTTGATGTCGCGGCCCAGCCGGCGTTCGGCAGGAACGTCCTGGACGTCGCAGACGGCCAGCCATACCTTGCGCGGTTCGATTCCGGCAGCGAGTGCCTGGTCAGCGGTCCTGCCGCCAACGCCCGCCAGGACCAGGGTGCTGCTCAGCACGCGGGAGTAGCCTGCGCCGAACTCGTCATCCATCAGCCGCCAGTAGTCACTGAGTCGCATCAGAAAATTCTCTCACGGCGACGGACCTTAGAATTGTTGCCATGAGCAACTCCCCCGACGCCCTGCCGAACCACGGCGCCGACGCCACCACAGATGCTGCGCTGAACAACGTTGAACACCAGCTCACCCTCCTGTGGCGGCGGGGCCGGGCCATCACCAACCAGTTGTCCCGGCAGGTGCACCCGGACATGGAGCCCGCAGCCTACGGCCTGCTGACCGTGATCCGTCGCGAGGGCCCTATCCGCCTGACTGAACTGGCCATGAGCATCGGAGTGGGAAAGCCGTCGGTGAGCCGGCAGATTGCGTTCCTGGAGAGCATCGGCCTGGTGTCCAAGGAAGCGGACCCGCTCGACGGGCGCGCCCAATCAATCCGGCTGACGCCGAAGGGCGAGGCGAAGATGCACCAGGTGCAGGATGCCCGGCGGCAGGTCTTCCGGGAGCGGCTCGGCGAGTGGCCGGTCCAGGACCTGGAGGAACTGGCTCGGTACATGGCCAAGCTGAACGCCATGTACGAGAGGGACGGCTTCCCGAAGGACGCTCCCGGCCCAGCAGCCGGTCAGGAAGGCTGACGGAACCCCCTGTACGGGTTTGCACGTGAACGACGGAAGCCCCCGGCCTGTGGCCGGGGGCTTCACAACAATCCAAGGCCCACCAACGGGTGGGGCTGCCCTTAGCGGGCGCCGGAGAGCAGACCGTCGGAAAGTTCGCCGTTAAGTTCAGTGTCGAGGTCGCGCTCAAGGTCGCGGCCGTAACGCTGCGAGAATTCCTGCGGAACGGTGTCCGGCACGGTGACGCCTTCGGCCACTGCAACGCGGTCGCTCACCTCGCGGAGCATGCTGGACAACGGAACGTCCAGTGCCGAGCAGATCGAGGACAACAATTCCGATGACGCTTCCTTCTGGCCGCGCTCCACTTCGCTGAGGTATCCAAGGGAGACACGGGCGCTGTGCGAAACTTCACGGAGCGTACGCCCCTGACGCTGGCGGACATCGCGCAGGACATCACCAATTTCGTGACGAAGTACAACCATCTTGCGCTCCTTCTGTTCGCTCTTACCCTGATCGGCGAGGCCCACATCCTTCCAGCGGACAACGCCGTTTACGGATACGGGCTGCTTTACCATCTGTATCGCCTTGCTCCCTCATTGGTCCGGTCCGCCCTGAGGCGAACCGTCGTGGTCATTTCATCCTAGGCGCCTCCGCTCTTCGGAAGCGACACAATGTAATAACTAATCGGTACCGGCTTTTGTTCCCCGTAACTTTACGTCCGGTAACTTGGCCTGTTCCAATGGCATGGCACTGGGCCGCCTTGGAAGGCGGCCGCCTCAGCCGGACAGCGCTTCGAGGAGCCGTTCGAGGGCCGCCCCACACGCCAGTCCGCGGATTTCCGCGCGGTTTCCCTCGAACGAATATTCAAAGGCCGTTGTTCCGGCAGCGGTGGCCACCCCCACGTATACCGTGCCCACCGGCTTCCCGTCATGCCCGTCCGGCCCCGCAACACCGGTAGTGGCAAGGCCCACATGCGCGTCCAGTACGGTCCGTGCACCTTCGGCCATGGCGCGGGCCACGTCCCCGTCCACGGAACCGGCCCGGGCCAACAGGTCGGACGGGACCTTGAGGACGGACTCCTTTACGGAGTTCTGGTAGGCGACCACGCCCCCCTGCAGCATTCCGGACGCACCTGGCGTATCCGCCAGGACAGCCGTCACCATGCCTGCGGTCAGTGATTCCGCAGTGGCTACTGTGCGCCCCTCTTCGAGTGCCTGCCGGACTGCCTGCGCCGCGAGGTGATGGAGGTTGGTCATGGCTTTTCCTGTCCAAGGTTGGCGCGGGCCTGCTTCCTGCCCCGGGACCGGAGGCGGAGCGCTTGAACGACATACTCGACGCCGGTCCAGACCGTGATGGCCACGGCCGCCATCATCACGGCGAAAGCAACCCAGGCCAGCCAGGGCGCGAAGGCCCCCAGCGGCAGGAGGTAGAGGAAGATGGCGGCGGTCTGCACCACGGTCTTGAGCTTGCCCCCGCGCGATGCGGGGATCACGCCGTAGCGGATCACGAAGAACCGCAGCCCGGTAATCCCCCACTCCCGGACCAGGATTACGAGCGTTGCCCACCATGGCAGCTCGCCAAGGAGGGACAGCATGACCAGCGCCGAGCCGGTGAGCAGCTTGTCGGCGATGGGATCGGCGATCTTGCCGAAATCGGTGACGAGGTTCCGGCTCCTGGCGATGTCGCCGTCGAGCTTGTCTGTGTAGATCGCGACGGCGAACGCCAGCACCGCCGCCCAGCGCCACAGCCCGGACTCGCTGCGGAGTCCTGGCGCGTCGGCGACCAGGAACCAGACGAAGAACGGCACCAGCGCGATGCGGATCATGGTCAGGACGTTGGGAAGGTTCCAGACCCCGGCACGGCCAGGGCCGGCGGCGGTTGCATCGGTGCTAGTCACTTGTCTAGGCTACATTCCCCGGCTAGCGCCCGGTGAGGGACCAGGCGTCTTCGGACCCGCCGTCGTCATCGCCGTAGCCTGCCGGCGCGGTATCGGAGCCGTCGTAATATTCAGCCTTCTGCTTCCGCTGGTCCAGGTCCTCGGCCACCAGGTCCTCGGCGTAGCCGCCCTGGGCGATGTTTGCGTTGGCGTTGTCACTGAGGGCGGCAGTCTGGGAGTCTGCGGCGGCAGGAGTCTCCTGTCCCTTCAGGGCCGCCAGCACTGCGGCGAGGTCGTCCGGCTTCACCAGGACGTCGCGGGCCTTGGAGCCTTCAGACGGGCCCACCACTCCCCTGGATTCCAGCAGGTCCATGAGGCGGCCCGCCTTGGCGAAACCGACACGGAGCTTGCGCTGAAGCATGGACGTGGAGCCGAACTGGGTGGTGACCACGAGTTCGGTGGCCTGCAGCAGCACCTCGAGGTCGTCTCCGATGTCGTCGTCGATCTGCTTCTTTTCCGCCTCGGGGGCAACGTCGTCGCGGTACACGGCCTGCAGCTGTGTCTTGACGTGTTCCACCACCTTGTGGATCTCGGATTCGGAGACCCAGGCGCCCTGGACGCGCATGGCCTTGGAGGCGCCCATGGGCAGGAACAGCGCGTCGCCCTGGCCGATGAGCTTCTCCGCGCCGGGCTGGTCCAGCACCACGCGGGAGTCCGTGACGGACGAGGTTGCGAAGGCCATGCGGGAGGGCACGTTGGCCTTGATGAGGCCGGTCACCACGTCCACGGACGGACGCTGGGTGGCCAGGACCAGGTGGATGCCGGCGGCGCGGGCCAGCTGGGTGATGCGGACGATCGAGTCTTCCACGTCCCGCGGTGCCACCATCATGAGGTCCGCGAGCTCGTCCACGATCACCAGCAGGTAGGGGTAGGGCCGGATGACGCGCTTGGAGTCCGGCGGCGGCAGGACCTTGCCCGCACGGACGGCCTTGTTGAAGTCGTCGATGTGCTTGAACCCGTAGTTGGCGAGGTCGTCGTAGCGGGCGTCCATCTCGCGCACCACCCATTGGAGTGCCTCGGCGGCCTTCTTCGGGTTGGTGATGATAGGGGTGATGAGGTGGGGTACGCCCTCGTAGGCGGTCAGTTCCACGCGCTTGGGGTCCACCATCACCATTCGGACCTCGTCCGGGGTGGCCCGCATAAGAATGGACGTGATCATGGAGTTCACGAAGGACGACTTGCCGGCACCGGTGGCGCCCGCCACCAGCAGGTGGGGCATTTTCGCGAGGTTGGCCACCACATAGCCGCCCTCCACGTCCTTGCCCACGCCCATCACCATGGGGTGGTCGGTGCGCCGGGCGTTCTGGCTGCGGAGGACGTCGCCCAGGGAGACGGTTTCACGGTCCGTGTTGGGGATCTCGATGCCGATGGCGGACTTGCCGGGGATCGGGCTCAGGATCCGCACGTCGCTGGAGGCGACTGCGTAGGAGATGTTCTTGGACAAGGCGGTGACCCGCTCCACCTTGGTGCCTGGCGCCAGCTCGATCTCGTAGCGGGTGACGGTGGGGCCGCGGCTGAAGCCGGTGACGGTGGCGTCCACGTTGAACTGCTGGAGGGTGTCGGTGAGGGCTGCCACGACGGCGTCATTGGCTTCCGTGCGCTCCTTGGGAATGGAGCCGGGTGTCAGGAAGTCCGACGCCGGAAGCGTGTACGTCACATCCCCGGCCAAGGACAGCTGTTCCGTGCGCTGTGGAATCGGGGTGGGTGGCGGCGCAGGCGCCACCGGGGTGGAGGGAACCTGGGGAGCGTCCGCGGGTGCCGGCGCAGCACCGGCCGCCATGCCCGGGGTAATCATCGGGATGGCTTCGGTGGCATCCGCGGGAGCTGCAGCGCCGGCCGCAGCCAGGCCCTGGGCGGCCTTGATTTTCTCGACGGCGATCTCGGCCTGCGTGGGCCGGCGGACGCCGGGGGCGGGGCGCGGAGCCGGGGAATCGTCGTCGTCGTCGATCACGGCGTGTTCGAACGCTTCGTCGCCCACGTAGCCGTCGAGGCCGGCGTCTGGCTCCTCGTCCTTGCCGAAGAGGCGCCGTTTCTTCTTCTTGGGCGCAGCCGGCGCCGGGCGTTCAAGGTAGCTGCGGTCGTGCTTGTCCTGCTGGTCCTGGTCCATCAGGTCGATGCCCATGAGGTGCTCGTAGGCACCGCGCAGCCGCCGGGGGATGGCGGTGAAAGGCGTGGCGGTGATGATCAGCAGCGATACGAATGCCAGGAGCCCGTAGAGGACCAGCGGCACGGCCAGGTGGATGGCTGCCAGCGGGGTGGCTGCCAGGAAACCGAGCATGCCGCCCGCCTGGCGCAGGCCATCGAAACCCTGCGCCACCGTCGGCTGCCCGCCCAGGACGTGGGCAAGCCCGCAGCCGGCGAAGGTCATGATGAGGAAGCCAATGCCCACCCTGTTGTTGCCGCGGCCGTCGGTGGGCTGGCGGAAGAGCCTGAAGGCGCAGGCGAAGAGCATCAGCGGGAGCAGCAGGGACATCCAGCCGAAGGTGCCGTTGACCACGGCATGGACGGCATCCGGGAACCAGCCGGTCAGCCCCCACCAGGCAAAGGTGGCGATGAAGACGCCGAGGGCAAGGTTGAACAGGGCTGCGCCGTCGCGCCGCTCTTCGGGGGGGAGGTCGCTGACGTCGTGGCCGATCCGCCGCACTCCCCCGCCCACCAGGTGGCCCACGCCCAGCCACGCGC
>NZ_JBNHFD010000068.1:0-21063 GCF_059089865.1 Arthrobacter sp. Y3221157 | reverse complement strand
ACGGTCCTGCCACCGCTGGCAGCCCCAGCGCCGCACCCACCACCGTGCCGGGCTGGATCAGGTTGGGTCCTGCTACGGCGCCAACCGTCACGGCCCACACCACGGTGGACAGCGCCCTGCCCCGGTGTTCCGCTTCGGCGAGGTCCACGGCGGCGAACCTGGCCTGCAGGTTCGCTGCGGTGCCCACCCCGATGCCCGCCGCGCCCAGCACAAGCAGGACGAAGAAACCCGTGACCACGGCCAGGACCATGAGCACCGTGCCGGCCAGGGCGGCCGACAGGCCGGCCACCTGGCCCATCCGGCGGCCCCTTCGGTCCGCCAGCGAGGCGAGGGGCAGCGCGGCAAGCGCTGCCCCCAGGGTCATGACGGTCGCCACGGCACCCGCCCAGGCGCTGGAGCCGGAGAGTTCAACAGCGAGGATCGAACCGATCGATACCGTTGCCCCCGTGCCGATTCCGCCGAAGACCTGGGCGGCGGCCAGTAGGACAACGGTGCGCCGCTGCACCCGCCGCACATCATTGTCGGTCATTGCAGTGGGGGCCATGGACAGAGCATAGTCGCCACCGGCGGCCGCCCACAGGGGGCAATTTAAAAGAAGCAGTCCCGGCCGCTCACCGGGCCGGGACTGCTGCTGCTGGAAGGCTGGAAGCCTTTAGTCGACGTCGCTGTGGCTCTTGCGGACGTCTTCTTCCAGGCGCGGATCCAGGTGCGCTTCCTTGGCCTTGGAGCTGACCAGGCTGGCGATCACCGCGATGACGATGGTGCCGACAATGACGGCCAGGGACACGAACGTGGGGATCTCGGGAGCCCATTCGATGTGCTGGCCGCCGTTGATGAACGGCAGCTCGTTCACGTGCATGGCATGCAGCACCAGCTTGACGCCGATGAATGCCAGGATGAAGGACAGTGCGTGCTTCAGGTAGATCAGGCGGTTCATGAGGCCGCCCAGCAGGAAGTACAGCTGGCGCAGGCCCATCAGGGCGAACAGGTTGGCCGTGAACACAATGAACGGGCTCTGGGTCAGTCCGAAGATGGCCGGGATGGAGTCGACGGCGAACAGCAGGTCCGTGAGGCCGATGGTGATGAAAACGATCAGCATGGGGGTGAAGACCTTCTTGCCGTTCACCGTGGTGCGCAGCTTGTTGCCGTCGAACTTCTCCGACATGGGGATCACCTTGCGGATCTTGGCGATCAGCGGGTTCTCACGGTCTTCTTCGTCTTCGCCCTCGTCCTGGGCCTGCTTCCAGGCGGTCCACAGCAGGAAGGCGCCGAAGATGTAGAACACCCAGCTGAACTGCTCGATCACCATGGCGCCCAGCAGGATGAAAATGCCGCGCAGGATCAGGGCGATGATGATGCCCACCATCAGCACTTCCTGCTGGTACTTCCGGGGCACCGAGAACCGGGCCATGATGATGATGAAGACGAACAGGTTGTCGATGCTGAGGCTGTATTCCGTTACCCAGCCGGCCACGAACTGGCCGCCGTATTCCGGGCCGGTGAAAGCGAACATGGTTCCGGCGAACACCAGCGCAAGGCTGACGTAGAACGCTACCCAGAGGCCGGCTTCCTTCATGGATGGTTCGTGGGGACGGCGGACCACCAGGAGAAGGTCGATCAGGAGGATAAGGCCGAGGACGACAAAAGAGCCGACCTCGAACCACACGGGCAATTCGAGCACAGGGTAGCCTTTCGCAGGGTACAGAGATGCGGTGTAAGTCTCTCCGGCCTGCCTGCGCACTTGGTGCTGAGATGGCGGCCCGCTACGCCCGGCGGGGCAACCATGCCCTGCGTGTTGACGATCGTAGCGCTCGGGATACTCCCCTACGTGACGTTAACTGTACATGAGCCGGGAGCGTCGCCGCTCCCGGCTTACGTTGGGTGTCGCCCTGGCGCCGGTCAGGCGTGGCCTGCCGCCTGCATCTGCCGCAGTTCCTTCTTCAGTTCGCTGACCTCGTCGCGGATCCGGGCGGCCACCTCGAACTGCAGTTCGGCAGCAGCGCCGTGCATCTGCTCGGTGAGCTGCTCGATGAGCCCCACCAGGTCCTCGGCAGGCGCTGCAGCCAGTCCGTCCGCGCGGACCTTCGCAGCACCCTTCTTGGCCCCGGCCTTGGTTGCCCCGGTGATCCCGCGCTTGCCCTTGCCGTAGTCGAAGCTGCCCAACAGCGCATTGGTGTCGGCGTCTTCCCGGGCCAGCTGGTCCGTGATGTCCGCGATCTTCTTCCGCAGCGGCTGGGGATCCACGCCGTGCTCAGTGTTGTAGGCCACCTGAATGGCGCGGCGCCGGTTGGTTTCATCAATGGCATTGGCCATGGAGTCCGTGATCCGGTCCGCGTACATGTGGACCTGGCCGGACACGTTACGGGCCGCGCGGCCGATGGTCTGGATCAGGGACGTGGAGGACCGCAGGAAGCCTTCCTTGTCCGCGTCCAGGATGCTCACCAGGGACACCTCCGGAAGGTCCAGGCCTTCCCGGAGCAGGTTGATGCCCACCAGGACATCGAAGCTGCCCAGCCGGAGCTCGCGCAGCAGCTCGACGCGCCGCAGCGTATCGACGTCGGAGTGCAGGTACTCCACCTTCACGCCGTGGCTCAGGAGGTAGTCCGTGAGGTCTTCCGCCATGCGCTTTGTCAGAGTGGTGACCAGGACGCGCTCGTCCTTCTCCACGCGCGTCCTGATCTCGCCCAGGAGGTCGTCGATCTGGCCCTTGGTGGGCTTGACGATGACCTCGGGGTCCACCAGGCCCGTGGGCCGGATGATCTGCTGGACGAAGCCGTCCGCCTTGCCGAGCTCGTACTTGCCGGGCGTGGCGGACAGGTAGACCGTCTGGCCGATCCGTCCCAGGAACTCGTCCCATTTCAGCGGCCGGTTGTCCATGGCGGACGGGAGCCGGAAGCCGTGGTCCACAAGGGTCCGCTTGCGGGACATGTCGCCTTCGTACATTGCGCCGATCTGCGGGATGGTCACGTGGGATTCGTCCACCACCAGCAGGAAGTCGTCCGGGAAGTAGTCCAGGAGGCAATGCGGGGCGGATCCCCCGGGGCGGCCGTCAATGTGGCGTGAGTAGTTCTCGATGCCGTTGCAGAAGCCCATCTGCTGCATCATCTCGAGGTCGTAGGCCGTGCGCATCCGGAGGCGCTGCGCCTCCACCAGCTTGTTCTGCCCCTCCAGGACCGCCAGCCGTTCGGCAAGTTCGTCCTCGATGGACTTGATGGCGCGGCTCATGCGTTCCGGACCGGCCACGTAGTGCGACGCCGGGAAGACGTACATCTCCGTTTCCTCGCGGATGACCTCCCCGGTGACGGGGTGCAGGGTGTAGATATTCTCCACTTCGTCCCCGAAGAACTCGATCCGGAGCGCGAGTTCCTCGTACATCGGGATGATCTCAACCGTATCGCCGCGGACCCGGAACGTGCCGCGGTGGAAGTCCATGTCATTGCGCGCGTACTGCATGGAGACGAACTTGCGCAGCAGCGCATCCCGGTTCATTTCCTGTCCCCTGCGGAGCGTGACCATACCGGCGATGTACTCTTCCGGCGTGCCCAGGCCGTAGATGCAGGAGACCGTGGCCACCACCACAACGTCCCGGCGCGTCAGCAGCGCGTTGGTGGCGGAGTGCCGGAGCCGCTCCACTTCCTCGTTGATGGACGAGTCCTTCTCGATGAAGGTGTCCGTCTGGGGAACGTACGCTTCAGGCTGGTAGTAGTCGTAGTAGGAGACGAAGTACTCCACCGCGTTGTTGGGCAGCAGTTCCCGGAACTCGTTGGCCAGCTGCGCGGCGAGGGTCTTGTTCTGGACCATCACCAGGGTGGGGCGCTGGACCTGCTCGATGAGCCAGGCGGTGGTGGCGCTCTTGCCCGTGCCGGTGGCGCCGAGCAGCACCACGTCCTTCTCGCCGTTGTTGATGCGCTCCGTGAGCTCCGCGATGGCGGCCGGCTGGTCACCCGCAGGCTTGAACTCGCTGATGACCTCAAACGGCGCTACAACACGGTTTATATCCTGCGCAAGGCTCATGGATCTAATCTACAACCGGGCACCGACAGAACGGGCCGAGTCCGTTACGGGCGAACAGCACAGCGGGTGGCGCAGGTGTCAGGACGCGCACGACGGCGGCTGCCACCCTGCTCTTTCGGCCCACCGTTCCATGGGTTCTTCCACGTTCCGGAACCACTCCTCTTTGGCTTCCGCGTAGCCTTCGGTGGTTGCGTCGCCGGCATGCTCGGCGGCCAGCCGCCGCTTGAGGGCCAGATAACCGGCGGCGGCGCCGGCATCGGCGCGCAGCCAGTCCCGGAAGCACAGGGCGAACCGCCATCCGGGCGACCCCGCAGCCCGCACATGCAGGTTCACGTCGCGGCCGGGGTCGGCGCTGGCATGGAAACGCTTGTACCAGTCCTCCGGCCGCGGATGGCCCGGTTCGGGGGCATCGGCGGAACTGCCCGGAACGAAGGGGAACCCGGCTGCGGTCAGGAGCGGGGCAAGGGCGTCTGCCGCGGCCAGGTCAGGGACAGCCAGCTGGAGGTCGATGACGTCCTTGGCGTCGAGGCCCGGGACGGAGGTGGAACCGATGTGCTCCAGGCTGAGGCCGTTGACGCCCACCGCATCCTGGCGGGACAGGGCGGCACGGATCCGGGCCATGATGCGCCGTGCCTCCTGCGGCCATTCCGGGCGGGACGGGAGCAGGACGGGTCCGCCTTGCCGGGCGGCGCGGACCCCCTGGGCGATGTTCAGCGCAAAGGGCTGCAGGCGTCCCTTCCAGAGCCGGTCCACCTGCTCCAGCAGCTCCGCGACGCTGCCCGAATTGTCCAGGACCACGTCCGCGGCGGCCAGCCTGTCCTCCCGGGACGCCTGGGCCTGGATGCGCGAGCGGGCGGCCTCCGCGGTCATCCCCCGGTACTCAAGCATCCTCTGCACCCGTATGTCCTCCGGGGCGTCCACCACCAGAACCAGGTGGAAGTCGCTCCCCTGCCCCGTCTCCACCAGCAATGGAATGTCCTGAACCACCACGGCGTCGTCCGCAGCAGCTCCCACGATGGCCGCGGCGCGGGAACGGACAAGCGGGTGGACAATCCCGTTCAGGGCGGCAAGGCGTTCCGGCTGCCCGAAGACCACCGCGCCGAGCCGGGCACGGTCCAGCCGCCCGCCGTCGTCGAGCATCTCCCCACCGAACTCGGCCACGATCCTGGCCAGCCCCTCCGTACCGGGCTCCACGACTTCACGGGCCAGCGCGTCCGCGTCCACCAACACGGCGCCCAGCTCCTTCAGCCGCGCGGCCACCATGGACTTCCCTGAGGCGATTCCGCCGGTCAACCCGATCTTCAGCACGGCTCCCACCCTATCTCGCCTGACTAAACTGGGGCGGGTGCATGAGCAAGAGAGCAGGGCGGCGTCCTACACCACCCTGGCCGCGGGTCCGGACTTCCGCCACGAGCTGGAGATCAAGCGTTCACGCTTCATCACCGTCCTCCGGCGGGCAGGCACCGAAGAGGATGCCCGTGACCTGGTGGCAGGCCTCCGCCGGGAGTTCCACGACGCCCGGCACCACTGCTCCGCTTTCATCATCGGACCGGACCGGGACATACAGCGGTCAAACGACGACGGCGAGCCCTCCGGGACGGCCGGAATACCGATGCTGGAAGCCCTGTCCAAGAGGGAGACGGCACCCGGAGTGGCGGACCTCAGCGACGTCAGCGCCGTCGTCGTGCGCTATTTCGGCGGCGTGCTGCTCGGGGCGGGAGGCCTGGTCCGTGCCTACTCGGAATCGGTCTCCTCAGCACTGTCGCTGGTGCCCCTGGTACGGCGCAGCCGGCTGCGCATCTGTTCCGCGGCCGTACCCCACGCGGCAGCCGGCAGGCTGGAAAACGACCTCCGCGCTGCCGGCTTCGTGATGGCCGAAACCAGCTACGGCGCCCGGGACACCGTCCTGCGCCTCGCCGTTGCCGATAATGCGGATGCGATCGCCGCCGCCGCGGAACGGCTGCAGGTGCTGACTTCCGGCGGAGTGGGCCTGGCGCCCGAGGGAACGGAGTGGGTGGATGTCGCGCTTGCCTGACGTGTCCCTGGTGGACGTGGACGACGCCGTCATGGAGTCGCTCCTGGCGCTCGCCAAGCGGGACGCATCACCGGACGAGGTGGCTCCCCCGCTGGGCGGGCCCGGCTGGAACCCGGAACGCACCGCGTGGTTCCGCAGCTACCACCGGGCGGCGGCTGAGGGCCTGGACGGGAAGGCCGGCGAAAAATCCTGGGGCATCCTCTGCGGCGGGGCCTTGGCCGGATCCATCCGGCTCCGCCGCCTTGCACCGGGCCACGGCCGGTCAGGCCCTGAAGACGGGAGTGTGGCTGAGACGGGCATCTGGCTGGGCAGGAGCTTCCGGTCCCGGGGAATTGGGAGTGCCGCGCTGCACCTGGTGCTGGCTGAGGCCCGGAAGGCAGGACTGTCCAGGGTGGTCGCCCGCACGCTGGCCGGCAATAGAGCGGCGCAGCATCTGCTCGCGTCGGCGGGCGGGCACCTGCAGCCCGAAAACGACGGAACTGTCCTCGCCGTCGTCGAACTTCAATCCGCCGGTTAACGCACAGTGGGCCCCTGCTTCCGCAGGGGCCCACTGTGTCAGCCCGGAAATCCGGGCCGGCGGCAATTAGTTGCCGGTCAGCTTCTCGCGCAGGGCGGCAAGAGCCTCATCCGAAGCCAGGGTGCCGGCGCCGGTGTCGGCGGCAGCAGGCTCGGAGGAGTAGCTGGTGGCGCCGGAGTCGCTGTCACCGGACGTTGCAGCAGCAGCGTCGTCGGCAGCGTGCTGGGCAACCTGCTTCTTGTGGGCTTCCCAGCGGGTCTGGGCGTCAGCGTACTGCTGCTCCCAGGCGGCGCGCTGGTTCTCGTAGCCTTCAAGCCACTCGTTGGACTCGGGATCGAAGCCCTCGGGGTACTTGTAGTTGCCCTCTTCGTCGTACTCTGCGGCCATGCCGTACAGAGCGGGATCGAATTCGGTGCTGTCGGCGTCGACGCCCTCGTTGGCCTGCTTGAGGGACAGCGAGATGCGGCGGCGCTCGAGGTCGATGTCGATGACCTTGACGAACAGTTCGTCGCCAACGGAAACAACCTGCTCGGCCAGCTCAACGTGGCGGACAGCGAGCTCGGAGATGTGGACCAGGCCTTCGATGCCGTCTTCGACGCGGACGAACGCACCGAACGGAACGAGCTTGGTGACCTTACCCGGAACAACCTGGCCCAGGGCGTGGGTGCGGGCGAAGGTCTGCCACGGATCTTCCTGCGTGGCCTTGAGCGACAGGGAGACGCGCTCGCGGTCCAGGTCCACCTCGAGAACCTCGACGGTGACTTCCTGGCCAACCTCGACAACCTCGGACGGGTGGTCGATGTGCTTCCAGGACAGCTCGGAAACGTGAACCAGGCCGTCTACGCCGCCCAGGTCCACGAAGGCACCGAAGTTGACGATGGAGGAAACGACGCCGGGACGGACCTGGCCCTTTTCCAGCTTGTTGAGGAAGGTGGAGCGGACCTCGGACTGGGTCTGCTCGAGCCATGCACGGCGGGACAGAACAACGTTGTTGCGGTTCTTGTCCAGCTCGATGATCTTGGCTTCGATCTGCTGACCGATGTACGGAGCCAGGTCGCGCACGCGGCGCATCTCGACGAGGGATGCGGGCAGGAAGCCGCGCAGGCCGATGTCGAGGATAAGACCACCCTTGACAACCTCGATGACGGTACCGGTGACAACACCGTCTTCTTCCTTGACCTTCTCGATGTCGCCCCAGGCACGCTCGTACTGAGCACGCTTCTTGGAGAGGATCAGACGGCCTTCTTTGTCTTCCTTGGTGAGCACCAGGGCTTCGACCTGATCGCCGACGGAGACAACTTCTCCGGGATCAACATCGTGCTTGATGGACAGCTCGCGGGAGGGGATGACACCTTCGGTCTTGTAACCGATGTCGAGCAGGACTTCATCGCGGTCGACCTTGACGACGGTACCTTCGACGAGGTCTCCGTCGTTGAAGTACTTGATGGTGGCGTCGACTGCTGCGAGGAAGTCCTCAGCGGTACCGATGTCGTTAATGGCGACTACAGGGGTACCGGGCTTCTCGGTGGAGGTGATGGTCATGTAGTAGGGGCTCCGTTGTGGATAGTTAGTCGGTCAGGCAAACCGGCGCGCCCGCGTTATGGAACGCAGGCGCGATTCGCGGTGAATCCGACGGATCCTCCGGGTCATCCTGATTTTGTGGATTTTACAGAACGTGCACGTGGTACACGCCCGTTTAGTCTAGTCGCCGCCGCCAACAAGGGCAAAAGCGGGCAGGTACCCCTCCCCCTCAGAAGTGGGTAAGGCAGTGGGTGGCCCGCTCCACCGCGAACATCTGGCGGGCCTGCAGCACCGCGCCTTCAGTGTTTTCACGGATCTTCCCTGCCGCCGCCAAAGTCACCGGGCAGACACCGCCGAGGTAGATGGAGGAAAGCGCGGAGACGTCCAGTGCCAGGTCCGCGGGGGTGCCTTCCGGGAGGCGTTCGACGGCGGCCCGGCCCCCCTCCACTGCCAGGGCCCAGGTTCCCGCGGTGAGCCCGAGTGGGTCATTGAGCTCCAGCACCAGCCTGCCGTCAGCCGGATACTGCCGGGCCTCGAGGGCCGCGGCGGCGTCCAGGATCCGGAGCCAGAGCATGTCCCTGCTGTCCGACGAGTCAATGCAGCGGGGGTCCATGAGGGCCCAGGGCAGGGGGTCGTCCAGTGGAGCTTCACCCCAGGTGATACGTTCCACGAGGTCGATCGCCGCCAGGAACTGCCAGAGTTCGAGGTAGGCGTCGTTCGTGGCCGCCAGCAGGTCCACCACTTCAACTGTGTAGGGCTTGGTGTCCCAACCAAGGAACTTGTACGAGACGTAGCCGTCCACGTCGCCGCCGGGGCCGTAGTGGAGCGCCACCTTGACGGCGGGGTCCTCTTTGCCGTCGTGTCCCAGTGACCCGGACGCCAGCTGCCGGTACCACTCCTGCCGTCCGATGGACCCCGGGGTCAGCCGGTGCACGCGGTCGAACACCACCGGGGCCAGTTCCAGCAGGGCCTTGGGGTCGGCCACCTCCACGGAGCCGGTGGGCTGGTGCTGCAGGTGGAACCGGGTGGTGGTGTCAACCTTCAGGGAGCGCTCGAAGCTCGCCACCCCGTAGCCGAACCTTCCGTAAATGGACCCCTCGGAGGCCGTGAGTGCCGCCATCGCCACGCCGTCCTCCTTCGCGAGCCTGAGGTCCTCGCTCATCATCCGCCGCAGCAGGCCCCGCCGGCGGTGGGAAGTACGCACCGTCACCGAGGTGACCAGTTGCGTCTCCAGTGTCCTTCCGAAGCCGATGTTCAGGGGCTTCCGGAGCGTCGCGAACGTGGCCACGGGAACCTCAGCGGGCAGGGATCCAGGAGCGACGCCGCCGGTCTGGTAGGCGCCCGTCAGGACGCGGCCATCCACCTCGTAGGTGGCGAGGGCCTTTTCCACGTGCTCGGGCGTGCGGGTGGACTCGTGGAAACCGAACGAAACCGCCCGGGACCACGTGGCGGCTTCCTCGTAGCCGTCGTTGCCTTTCGAGACCGCGCCGAAGCGCCGGATTTCATAGTTGCCGCTCAGATCGCTCATTCGTCCGAGCCTAGCAAGTTGCATCATGGCAACCATCTGTTCCACAAACCGCGGTTTTGCTTCGCCGAGGGGCAAGATTGGTAATCCTGCTCAAACCCGGCACAGCGGTTCTAGGCTCATGCACAGTGTCCAGGGCCTTGGCGGGGGTCTATGTTGTTCGAGCACAGAGTGGCACACTTCACATCAAGGGCGCCCGCGACTACGCTTCAACCTCACTTCCGACAACATCACAGAACCACTCAGCGAGGATAAATGGACATATCTAAAACGGCGCAAGCGCCAGACACTTCCCTTTTGAAGGTTCTGGGCAACTGGGACGCCCTGGCGCTCGGATTCGGAGCCATGATCGGCTTCGGCTGGGTCGTTCTCACCGGCGGCTGGATCGCATCGGCCGGAACACTGGGGGCCGTCCTGGCCATGATCACCGGTGGTGCCATCATGGGCGTGGTGGGTCTGACCTACGCCGAGTTGACTGCGGCCATGCCAAAGGCGGGTGGAGAACATAACTTCCTGCTCCGCGGGATGGGCCCCCGGTGGTCCTTCATCGGCTCCTGGGCCATCACAGGCGGGTATATCACCATCGTTGCCTTTGAGGCCGTGGCCCTGCCCCGGACTGCGCAATACCTCTTCCCGAACCTCAGCCAGATCCCGCTCTGGGAAGTCGCCGGTTACCACGTGCACCTGACCTGGGCGCTGGTGGGGGCCGTCGCAGCGATAGTGATTACTGGAATCAACATCCTCGGGGTGAAGCTTGCCGGCGCTGCCCAGACGTTCGTGGTGGTCTTCCTGCTGGTCATTGGCCTGATGCTTGTGTTCGGTTCCTTCGTCGGGGGTTCGGCCACGAACATGGAGCCCTTCTTCACCGGTGGCCTGAACGGCTACTTCGCCGTCCTGGTGGTGGTTCCGTTCCTGTTCGTGGGCTTCGACGTCATCCCCCAGTCAGCCGAAGAAGTAAACATCCCGGCACGGCAGATAGGCAGGCTCGTCGTCGTCGCCGTCCTCCTCGCAACCGTCTGGTACGTGATGACCGTCCTGACCACGTCCTCGGCAATGCCCGCCGGTGAGATAGCACAGGCGGATATAGCAACTGCCGATGCCATGGGCGCGCTGTTCGGCAGTGACGTGATGGCGAAGATCCTGATCGCTGGCGGAATCGCGGGAATCCTGACCTCATGGAACTCGCTGCTTCTGGGTGCCTCGCGCCTGATGTTCTCGATGGCACGTTCCGGCATGCTGCCGGCGTGGTTCGCCAAGCTGCATCCGAAGTACCGCACTCCGGTCAACGCACTCCTGTTCATCGGCGTGCTGTCCTTTATTGCCCCATTCTTCGGCGTATCAATGCTGGGATGGCTGGTTGATTCCGGGGCGCCCAGCATCGTTATTGCCTACATCCTGGTGTCCGTGGTGTTTGTGATCCTGCGCCGGCGCGAGCCCGGAATGGCCCGGCCTCTCCGGGTGGGCGGACAGGGTAACGGCGGCATCATGATCGGCGTTGCCGCGGTGGTCCTCTGCCTTGGACTGCTCAGCCTCTACCTGCCCGGCATGCCCGCAGCCTTGACCCCACCGCCATGGATCCTGTTCGGCCTCTGGTGGGTGCTCGGCGCGGTTTTGCTGTTCCGGATCCCATCCGGTGTCATTCCCGGCGAGGACGCTGAGCATGACCTGCTGGAGCTGCTGAGGCAGCGGCGGAAGTCGGCCAGGAACAGCTGACAGCCTGCCCTGCCCGGGGCGGGGACGTGCTGACAACGCAAGAGAGGTGGGACGGTTTTCCGTTCCACCTCTCTTGGGCTGTGCGTTGTTTAGTGCCCGGCGTCGTACCAGCTGGGACCGACGCCGAGCTGGACTTCCAGGGGCACGCTGAGGTCCGCCGCGGCACCCATCTGCTCCGTGACCAGCTTCTCCACCGCCTCGCGTTCCCCGGTGGCGACTTCGAGGACCAGTTCGTCATGGACCTGCAGCAGCATGCGGGATTTGAGCCCCTGGGACTGCAGTCCGGCGTGGACTCCCAGCATGGCGCGCTTGATGATGTCCGCGGCCGAGCCCTGGATGGGGCTGTTCAGGGCGATGCGTTCCGCGTTTTCCCGCAGCTGCCGGTCGGTACTGGTGAGGTCCGGCAGGTAGCGACGACGGCCTTCGATCGTGGCGGTGTACCCGTCCACGCGCGCCTGGTCCACCACGCCGCGGAGGTAGTCGCGGACCGCCCCGAACCGGTCGAAGTAGTCCTTCATCAGCGTGCGGGCCTCGTCCACGGAGATCTCCAGCTGCTTGGACAGGCCGAAGGATGTCAGCCCGTACGCGAGCCCATAGGACATGGCCTTGACCTTCGAGCGCATGGCGCTCGTGACCTCACTGGTGGGCACATGGAAGATGTTGGAGCCAACGAAGCGGTGCAGGTCCTCGCCGTCGCGGTACGCCTGGATCAGGCCCTCGTCGCCGGACAGGTGCGCCATGATCCGCATTTCGATCTGCGAGTAGTCGGCGGACAGAAGGCATTCGTAGCCGTCGCTGACCACGAAGATCCCGCGGACCCGGCGGCCCTCCTCGCTGCGGATGGGGATGTTCTGCAGGTTGGGATTGTTGGAAGAGATGCGGCCGGTGGCGGCCACATTCTGGGCGTAGGTGGTGTGGATGCGCCCGTCCTCCGCCACCGACTTCTTGAGCGACTCGATCATCTGCCGGAGCTTGGCCGCCTCCCGGTGCGCCATGAGCTGGACCAGGAACTCGTGCCCGGTCTTCTCCAGCAGGTTCTTCAGCGACGCGGCGTCGGTGGTGTAGCCGGACTTGATTTTCTTCGTCTTGGGCAGCTGCAGTTCGTCGAACAGGACCGTCTGCAGCTGTTTGGGGGAACCGAGGTTGACCTCGTGGCCGATGGCCGCGAACGCCTGCTCCTGGGCCTGGTCGATGACCCGGGCGAGGTCGGCGAGCTGTTCATCCATGCGGTCCATGTCGATCCGGATGCCGGCCAGCTCCATGTCCGCCAGGACCCGGCTGACGGGCAGTTCCAGGGTGGACAGCAGCTCCTCCGCCTTGCGCTCCTTGAGCTCGCTTTCGAAGTACCGGCTCAGGGAAAGTACGACGGCGGCTGCCTGGACGAGTGCGTCGGCGGCGGCGGTATCGTCCCCGTCAAACGACAGTTCAAGCTGGCCGGCTTTGGCGGTGGCCGCGGAAATTCCGACGTTCAGGTGGTGCTGGGCGAGTTCGTCCAGCTCGTAGGAGCGGCGGTCCGGCTGGATGAGGTACCCGGAAATTGAGGTGTCATCCACCACGCCTTCCAGTTCCAGCCCGCGGGCCGTCAGCGCCTTCAGTGCGGACTTGAAGCCGTGCATCACCTTGGGCGCTTCGGGGTCGCGCAGCCAGCGGGCCAGCACGTTCTCCGTTTCGGCATCCTGGCCGGAGAGGTCGATGTAGGCGGCCGCGCCGTCGCGGACAATGGCCACGGCTGCAGCATCCTCGCCGATCCGTCCCGGGATGAGGTCCACGGCGACGGCCGAGCGCTGCCCTGCACCCGAGGCCAGGAACGCCTCCAGCTCGGCGGCGGTTGCGGGGGTAGTGTAGTCCGGGGCGTCGATGCTTTCGCGTTCCGCGGCGGGCGCGTCCTCTTCACTGTAGAGAGCGAAGAGGCGGCTGCGGATGGTCTTGAACTCCAGCTGGTCGAACAGGTCTTCCAGGGCTGCCTGGTCCGGGCGGGGCTGGTACAGGTCGTCAAGCGTGACGGGAAGCTCCAGGTCCGTGTGAAGCTGATTGAGCATGCGGTTCCGCTTCACGTTTTCGACGTTCTCGCGCAGGGCGTCACCCACCTTCCCGCCGATGGAGTCCAGGTGTTCCAGGACACCTTCCAGTCCGCCGTAGAGGTTGATCCACTTGGCCGCGGTCTTCGGGCCGACGCCGGGCACGCCGGGAAGGTTGTCCGCCGTCTCCCCCACCAGGGCGGCAAGGTCCGAGTACCGGGACGGGCTGACGAAGTACTTGGCCTCGATGGCAGCGGCGTCCATCCGGGGGATATCGCTGACGCCCTTCTTGGGATACAGGACGAACACGTTGTCCGTGATGAGCTGGAACGCGTCCCGGTCGCCGGAGACCAGCAGCACCTCAAAGCCAGCCTTTTCGCCCATGGCGGCCAGGGTGGCGAGGATGTCGTCAGCCTCGTAGCCCGGCAGCTTGATGGTCTTGATGCCCCAGGCCTCCACCACCTGCGCGATCAGGTCGATCTGGCCGCTCATCTCGCGGGGGGTCTCGTTCCGGCCGCCCTTGTACTCGCTGTACTGGGCCTTGCGGTGCGTGGTCTCATCGGAGACGTCGAAGGCCACGGCGATGTGCGTGGGCTGCTGCTCCTTGATCAGGTTGATCAGCATGGAGGTAAAGCCGTGGATGGCGTTGGTGTGCTGCCCGTTCATGGTGGAGAACTTGTCCGCGGGGAGGGCGAAGAAGGCACGGAAAGCCATGGAGTGGCCGTCCAGGACCAGGAGCCGCGGCTGGCCTGTCAGGGGGACCACCGGGGCTGCGGTGGCTGAAACCGACTCACCGGCGGGAGCAGGAATCTTGTCCTTCACGACGGTGCCGCCCTGGGCACTTCCGCCTTCCAGGGCAGGGTCCTGCGGAAGGACTTCGGACGGGAAAGGGGCCGGTTTGGTTGTTTCACTCACAGGTGCCAGCCTAGTTGGCATGATGGACAATTTCACGCCAGGCCCGTTCGCGGAGGAGCTGGCGGCAGCCGGTGTTCCGGACCACCTGCATGGTTGGCTGGGCCGGTACGGGATCGGCGCGCTGGTGGTGAAGATGGGGATCCGGTTCCTTGAGATGAGCCCCGAACGGACAGTGGCCACCATGCCCGTGGAGGGCAACACCCAGGTGGCGGGCATCCTGCACGGAGGTGCGCATGTTGTGCTGGCTGAGACACTGGGCTCGTTTTCCGCGTCCATGCATGCCGGCGACGGCGGGCACGCGGTGGGGATCGAGGTAAGTGCCACCCATCACCGTTCCATCTCAACAGGCCTGGTGACCGGGACATGCACCGCCATCCACCTGGGCGGGACCCTGGCAACGCACGAGATCGTCATGACGGACGGACAGGGCCGGCGGCTCTCGACCGCCCGGATCACGAACCTGATCAGGAAGAACGCGCCCGCAGGGCAGTAGCCGGGCGCCTGGCCAGCTCCGGCACCCGGAGCCGCTAGGAACTATCGCGGTTGAAGTGGTAGCGCAGCTCCACCACGCCCCTGCCCAGGGTGCGCGAGGCAGCCAACTCAAGGGGCGGCGTCGGGCCCGCCAGCGGAAGCAGCCGCTTGCCGTCGCCAAGGACCACCGGGATGACCGAGAGGATGATTTCGTCCAGCAGCCCGGCGTCGGCGAACTGGGCGGCCAGGTTTCCTCCGCCCACCACCCAGACGTTCCTGCCTGCAGCACCACGCCGGAAGTCCTCGACGAACTCGCCCACGTCGCCCCGCACAAAGGTGATGTCCGCCCCTGAGGGTGCGGAATACTCGTGCCTGGTGAACACATAGCTCGGCGTCCCGGAATACGGCCACTTGTCCGGTTCGTGCGCCATCAGCCAGGCGTAGGTTTCCCCACCCATGACGATGCAGCCCACGTCGGCCATGAAGGCGTCGTAGCTTTCGGATCCGCCCTCGAAGCCGTCAAACTGCAGGAGCCAGCCGAGGTCGTCGGTGGACGTGGCGATGAAGCCGTCCAGCGAGGCAGCGACAAAGTACTGGAAGCGTGGCATGCGCCCAGCCTAGCCAAAGCCGCCCGGCGTGGACAGTGTTCCGAGCCCCCGTCCGGACTAGCCGGAGAAGTACGGGATGATCAGGTACAGCCCGAAGAGCACGGCCAGGCCGCACAGGCCGAAGCACACGTAGGCGAACGATTTCTTGATGCCGGGCGATGCCTGCTGGGAATCGGCAGCGATGGCGGTGAGCCGGACACCCAGCGAGTACAGGGTCACCACGGTAACGGCCGCGATCAGGGTGGCGCCGGCCACGGTCACGAGTTCCAGCCACTTCATCGCCGGGGCTCCTTCGGGTTGGTGGCTTCGGCGTCGGCTTGCGCCTCGGCCTCTTGCTGTGCCTTGTGTGCCTGCGCCCTCGCACGGGCCATGGCCTTCTTCTTCCTGAAGCGGACAGCCTGGCCGGCTTCTTCCACTTCAATGGCGTTGTGGTGGCCCACGGCCGACTTGCGTGAGTAGAAGAACATGAAGAGTACGGCGGCGGTGCCGGCAACGGCCGCGATCAGCACGCCCACCACGCCGGTCTTGACCAGCAGGGCGGTGAGGGCACCCACGATGCCCGCGGCGGGCAAGGTGAAGAGCCAGCCGAGGGCGATCTTCCCCACCATGCTCCAGCGGACGCTGGTGCCCTTGCGGCCCATCCCGGAGCCGATCACGGATCCGGAGGCCACCTGGGTGGTGGACAGGGCGAAGCCAAGGTGGGAGGACGCCAGGATGGCGGACGCGGTGCTGGTTTCGGCGGCGAACCCCTGGGCGGGCTTGACCTCGGTCAGCCCGGCGCCCATGGTCCGGATGATGCGCCAGCCGCCGGCGTAGGTGCCGATGGCAATGGCGAACGCGCAGGCCGCGATGACCCAGAAGAGGGGGCCGGAGCCGGGCTCCTGGGTGCCGGCTGCGATCAGGACCAGCGTGATGATGCCCATCGTCTTCTGGGCGTCGTTGGTGCCGTGGGCCAGCGCCACCAGGCTGGACGTAAAGATCTGTCCGGTGCGGAAGCCGCCGCGTTTCTGGGTGAGCTTGCTGCCCGTTTCCGGATCGTGGCGGGACGTGAGGGCATAGGCGAGGCGGGTGCACACGTACGCCACGATGCCAGCGATGAGCGGCGCGAAAATCGCGGGGAGGATGACCTTCTGCATGAGGCCCTCAAGGTTGATGGAGTGGAACCCGATTCCGGCGATCGCCGCGCCGATCAGGCCGCCGAACAGTGCGTGGGAGGAACTGGATGGCAGGCCCTTGAGCCACGTGATCATGTTCCAGAGGATGGCGCCCATCAGGCCGGCGAAAATGATGTCCGGCGTGATCTGGATGCCGTCCGAGCCCTCACGGATGATGCCGCCGGAGACCGTTTTGGCCACCTCGGTGGACAGGAAGGCGCCCACCAGGTTCAGGATGGCAGCCAGGGTTACCGCGGTTTTCGGCTTGATGGCACCGGTTGCAATGGGGGTGGCCATGGCGTTTGCGGTGTCGTGGAAGCCGTTCGTGAAGTCGAAAAATAGTGCCAGCGCAATGACCAGCGCCACCATGAAGGTGATATCCACCTGTTGCCCAATCTGCAGAGACGACGTTCGGCAGTTTCTATCCCCCGGCTGCTGCCTTGGACGGCATAATTAACCGACTGTTCATGTGGAATGAGTTGCGGCGTTTACCAAACCGGCGGGAAACCTTATCGATCGTACGCGTCCGGGCCATCAGGTCAAAACATCGGTTGGGTCAGGAACGTGCGGACCGCCGCCAGTTCAGCCGGTGAAATCCCCCAGCGCGGATGAGGCGAAACAAGGCGGATCCGCCTGCCCAGCAGCCGTGCCCACGCTTGCGCCTCCTCCTCGAAATCCAGTTGGTCATCGATCCAGGCCACCGCGTCCGGACCCGTCGCTTCCACATCGTCCTGGATGGCGCGCAGCTTCCACCATTCGGTTCCGCCCGACGGCCCGGTTGCCGAGAGATAGGGCCAGCTGCCGCCGTCGAGGCCGATGGCCGGGCACAAGTACTGCGGGGCAAGTTCCTCCCAGCTGGTAAGCCAAACGCAGCGGACCCCGTCGGCCCGCGCCAGCGAATTCAGCCCGTCCACCAGTTCCCTGGCATAGGCAACGGGCAGAACGCCGGCATCCGCAAGGCACCACGCTGAACCCCATCCGGTGGTTCCCGCCGGGCCGAAAGGGCAGATGACGCCGTCGACGTCGATATAAAGCGTGCGGCCCACGCTGCCCTGCCTCTCAGCTCCGGCGGAACTCCGAAGGCGCCCGTCCCGTGTCCAGCCCGGGGGCCATGCGCTCCTCCAGTGCGGCGACAGTCACGTCCGGCAGGACGATAAGGCCGTCCAGTTCGCGCCGCGCCCGCTTGTACGCTGCCTGGCGCTCGGCGGGGGTGGCGGCCTGGTTCTCCGCGATCATCAGCAGCTTCCGGGCGGTGGCCAGCCGCTCACGCTCGGGTCCACTGAACTTGCTGTCCCTGATGCGCCGGGCTTCCCGCTCGGCCACATCCAGTGCCACGGCGAAACTGTTGACGGCCTGCCGGTAGGCCTCCAACCGGGCGGGTGACGTGAGGTCCGTTGCAGCGTTAGGCCGCTGGCCGTCGGCCTCCCGCTTCGCCCGCAGGAATGCCACGGTCAAAGGTTCCCGGACATCCGTCATGAGCGGAAAATCGATGAGTTTGCCGACGTCCAGTTCATAGTCCAGCCAGCGCCGGTTGGTGGCGTCATGGGTTGCCATCAGGGCTTCCACTTCCGCCGTTGACGCCTGCTCCGCTGCCAGGTGCTGGTTGCGCAGCTTGTACAATTCCACCTTGCGCTGGTGCCGGCGCTCACTGGCCTTGCGCCAACTGCTGGCCCAGTGTCCCGTAAAGGCAGCCAGCGGAAAGACCAGCCACCATTTGTCAGCCAGGAACTCGAAAAGGGACTCCACCCGTCCATCGTCGCAGGCGCCGCAGCGCGCCTCAAGGAGGATTTCGGTCGGGACTGCTTCCCCGGGAATGATCCCCCGGGGAGACAGTCCGGCCAGGATCAGTCCGCGCCGGTGCTGCCCTGGGCGGCGTTGACGTTAACCAGCCAGCCGATGCCGTAGCGGTCCGTGCACATGCCGAACACATCACCCCACGGGGACTTCTCCATCGGGACGGTGACCGAGCCGCCGTCGCCGCTGAGCTTCTCGTAGTAGCCCCGCAGCTCTGCCTCGTCTTCCCCACTGAGCGAGATGGAGATGGCGGACCCCTCACGGTATTCCATGCTGTTCGGGGTGTCGGCGCCCATGAGGACCAGACCCTGCGGTGTGGTCAGCATGCCATGCATGATCTTGTCCCCCTCCGCGGGATCCTCGCTGGCCTGGTAATCCCCGAACGTGCTGACGCGGAGGTCGCCGCCGAACACGGACTGGTAGAAGTTCAGCGCCTCGCGGGCGTTGTCACGAAAGTTGAGGTAAGGGTTGAGGATGGTCGACATGGTTAATCTCCTTAGTGGGGACTGACACGGTGAAACCAGACAACATCCTGCCCCAAAGGAGGGCGCGCTGGTAGGGGGTTTGGCACCTTCGTGCAGGCAGGGCCGGGTGCCACTAGGCTCGGGGCATGGCCAGATACTTCGACGTTCATCCCCAGGATCCCCAGCCGCGGGCCATCACCCAGGCTGTGCGCATCGTTCTCGACGGCGGGC
Source organism: Arthrobacter sp. Y3221157 (assembly GCF_059089865.1). Lineage (NCBI taxonomy): Bacteria > Bacillati > Actinomycetota > Actinomycetes > Micrococcales > Micrococcaceae > Arthrobacter > Arthrobacter sp. Y3221157. Next base: position 2,083 of record NZ_JBNHFD010000068.1, on the reverse strand, counting down.
TGATCGCCTACCCCACCGACTCCTGCTATGCGCTGGGCGCACAGATGGGCAACAGGGACGCCCTCGACCGGATCCGCAGCATCCGGCAACTGGACGACAAACACCATTTCACCCTCGTCTGCCGTGACTTCGCCCAGTTGGGTCAGTTCGTGAACATCGGCAACGACGTGTTCCGGAGCATCAAGTCCGTCACCCCGGGGAGCTACACGTTCATCCTGCCCGCCACCCGGGAAGTACCCAAGCGGCTGCTGCATCCCAAGAAGAAGACGGTTGGCGTCAGGATCCCGGACAACCGGGTGGTCCAGGCGCTGCTGGCCGAGCTGGGCGAGCCGCTGCTGTCCAGCACGCTCCTGCTGCCGGACGAGGAAGACCCTCTGACTCAGGGCTGGGACATCAAGGAACGGTTGGACCACCAGGTGGATGCGGTGATCGATGCCGGCGACTGCGGAGCCGAACCTACCACCGTGGTGGACTTCTCCAGCGGCGTCGCGGAAGTCGTCCGGCACGGCGCGGGAGACGCGTCCCGGTTCGAGTAGGTTGCGGTTGCGGTAGCGCACGACGGCGGCCCGGCGGGTCCGCGGCGCTGAACTTCTTGCGGTAGCTGGCGTGCGTCGATGTGACGGCGGGCCATCAGGGCCAGGCTGATAGGCTCCACGAGCGGCCGCTGGGGCCGCCAACTAAATGGGGGAATCGTCTCATGCGCACCAAACACCTGCTCCGCCTTTCAGCCTGTGGGGCCGTCGTCGCGGCCCTGGCAGTGGCCGCACCACTCCCGGCCCATGCGGCCAGCACCGAAGGCACGGAAACGACGTCCTCCAGCGAATGCACTGGACTAGCGCCCGGCGTCATCACGTGCCTGACCATGGAAGAGCGCCGGATCAAAGTGGTTACACCGTCGGGCACTGCAATCCTTCAGGGGTACCGGGAGTACTCGGATGCCACGACTTACCCTGGCGGCTCGTGGTCAAGTGATGGGGCACGGAGATACGTTGCCGTTTTCGGATCGTCGATAGTCGTTCCGGACGGAACCGTTTACTTCGACCCGAAGGTGACCAGGGTCGATGGTTGGGACATTCTGTCCTACTCAGATGGCCTGAATTGCGTACTGGACACAAATTACGTCGAGGTCAACGGCACAAACGGCTACAACCACAGCACCGGGACTTGCACCACCAACTAAGCCAGGTTTCCTGAAGGCCCGGTCCACACGGAGCGGGCCTTCAGCGTGCTGCCGTGAAGGAAGCGACGTGGCGGCACGGCTGGTTTTCCACATAGCGTTCTTGCCTGGGCGGGATTGTCAGGGGTCGCTGGAAGACTCTATTCATGGAGGCGGTTGGGGCAGCGGCAGGGCCGAAGAACGGTACGGTGGCGGGGCATTGTGGTGTCGCCGCGATCGCTGATGCCCTGGCGATCCTGGCTGCTGTGCCGGTCGCCTCTGATGGTGGTGCGGGGATGATCAACCAGCTGCGGCAGCTCGAAGATTTGAAGTCCCTGGCCGGCGCCCGGCAGGCCGAGATCGCTGTTGCCTTTGACCTGTCCCAGCGGCGGGAGCAGGCCGCGGCCGGTGTCCCCGCCGAGGAGCAGGGCACGGGTGTTGCCGCCCAGATTGCGTTGGCGCGGCGGGAATCCCCAGCCCGCGGCGGACGGCTCCTGGGGATGGCGAAAGCGCTGACGGGGATGCCGCGGACGCTGACAGCGTTCCGGTCCGGGCGGCTGAACGAGTGGCGGACCACCCTGATCGTGAAAGAGACAGCTTGCCTGACCACCGAGGACCGGGCAGCGGTGGACGAGGAACTCGCCGCCGACACCGGCACACTGGACGGGGCCGGGGACCGCGCCATCACTAACGCCGTCCGCACCGCAGCGTACCGGCGCGACCCCCGCTCTGTCCCGAGGCGGGCAGCCCACGCCATGACGGAGCGGACAGTGTCGTTGCGCCCGGCGCCGGACACCATGACCTACCTGACCGCGCTGCTGCCCGTCCATGAGGGGGTGGCCGCCTACACCGCCCTGACACAGGAGGCCGACGCCGCCCGCTCCGCAGGGGATGAGCGGTCCCGGGGCCAGGTCATGGCCGACACCC
>NZ_JBNHFD010000067.1:0-21221 GCF_059089865.1 Arthrobacter sp. Y3221157 | reverse complement strand
GCTGCGGCCCATGCGAAAGGCCCACAGTGACCGAACAGACTTCAAACACCGAGACAACGCGCCGCATTGTCGTCGCCGTCGGCGGCATCCTTCCGGCCCCGCAGCCGGGTGCCGTAGAGCTGGACAAGGGGTATGGATTCCTTCCGCGGACGCCAGCCGAACAGGCCCATCAGGATGATGGCGGCCAGCCGTCCCACGCCCGCGAGCACCAGGGTGATGACGCCCAGGAGAAAGAGGATAAAGAACATCAGGAAGGCAACGCCCACCGTGCCCAGGAAGGTCAGGTTGAGGACGAGCGTATCCGGGTTTTCCACGTCACCCCTCCTTTCTGCAGGCAGCGGAACCCCCGCCTCTGCCACTGTGCCCGGGCCATGGCACGTTCTCCACCATACGGATTTTTGGTGTTCCATGCCGCCGGCGGAGGCGGTGTGCCGGGGGTTGTAGCAAAGCTGTTACCGGATATGACAGCATCCCGGTATGACAACAAGTGCGGGGCAGGAAAACTGCGTGTGCCTGTCCGGGGAGCCGTACGCGCAGTGCTGCGGGCGCTTCCACTCCGGCGGGGCGGAGGCTGCCACCGCGGAGCAGCTCATGCGGTCCCGCTACAGCGCCTTTGTGCGTCTGGACGCGGACTACCTTCTGCGCACCTGGCACCCGGACACCGCCCCTGCCACCCTGGAGCCTGATCCGGGGATGGGCTGGCGCCGCCTGGACATCCTGTCCACCAGCGGAGGGGGTCCTTTCGACACCGCAGGGACGGTCGAGTTCAAGGCGTACTACCGGTACGGCGGCGAGCGGGGAGTCCTGCACGAGGTCAGCAGGTTCATCCGAAAAGACGGCCGGTGGTACTACGTAGACGGGGACGTCAGCGCGTGAGGTGTGGGACTGTGCTGCTGAAGCCACGGCTTACCCACTGAATTACTCGTCGTCGTAGTCGCTGTCCGGCGTGAACCCGGCCCGGTCCACTTTGCGGTGGAACCTCATGCCGGCGAGTCCGCCCAGGACTGCACCCACCAGGGCAACGGCGGCAACCACGACGGCAGCGATGATGCTGGTGGTGGTCAGTTGGCCCTCATTGATGGGGATGCGGGGGAAGCTGTTCAGGTTGGCCAGCACGTTGAACTGCTGGCCGGCCACGAGGCCCAGGATGGATACGAGGATCGCCACGATCAGCGCCCAAATCCATACCATCAGGCCCTGCTTGGCGCCGTCGAAACGCGCCATGCGGCCCGCCACGTAGCCGCCGCAGTAGTAGGACAGGAACAGGATCACCAGCAGGACGATGATGCCCACCAGTCCAACCGTGCCCTGGTTTTGTGCCGCCTGGTTCACTGCCTCGTTGACATCTGTGTTGCTGGCAAGGCCCACTGCTGTTCCCGCGGCTGCCACCAGGGCGGTCAGCAGGACTGCCATGCCGGTGGCGGTGAGCCAGCCGAAGAAGGCTGAGCCCACCTTGATCCCGCCGAACTGTTCCTTTTCCCGCGCCACTGCGGTCTGCTGGTCAGTGAGATTCGGATCCACCGCCGGGGCAGTGGCGGCAGGAGTGTAGTCCCGCTCGGCATAGGCTGCAGGCTGCTCCGAATACGTGGAGGCCGGCGCGGCGTCCGTTGCCGGCACCTGGTCGAAGGAGCGGGTGCTCTGGCTGTCCGCGTCTGCGGTGCGGTGGCTCCCGCTCGGGGTATCGTCCTCCCGGGCGCGCCGCGGAGGCAGGTTCTCTGGGTCAGTTGAGCTGCTCATGCTTCAACTCAACCATTGACGTACAGCGATAGCAAGCGTGCTTACTATTTTGTGACCTGCGGTTTTACCGGTACCGGCGGTGCAGATTGTCCTTTGTGGAGGGGCCTGGGGAGGCATCGGCGATCCATGGTCCGGTCCCTTCGGACGGGTCCAGGACGCCTTCCTCCAGCCACGTGTAGTCCCCGGCGAGGACCTTGCGCGTGAGCCCGTGGTCGGCGTCGTCCGTGTTACGCCACAGCTGGTCGAAGTATTCCTCCACGCGCACCCGTGCCTGCTCGCAGTACGCCTCGGCGAGCTCGTAGGCGCTCGCGGCCCGCTCCGGAGCCGTGTGCAGCAGCATTTCGGCGCGGACGCAGCAGGCCGTCATGGCGAGCAGCTCGGCACCGATATCCACCACGCGGCCAAGGAAGGCCTGTTTCCGCTCAAGTTTGGCCTGCCAGCGGCCCATGCCGTAAAAGGTCTGCCGGGCCAGGCGGCGGGACGAGCGCTCCACGAAGCGCAAATGTTTGGCCAGCCTTCCGAACTCCGCGTAGGACCGCGGATCCATGCCGGCTCCGGCCACGAGTTTAGGCAGCCACTTGGCGTAAAAGCCCGAGGCACCGACGGCGGCCTTCGCTTTGTCCGACAGGCTCGCGTCCATGGACGCGAGGTCGCCCGCTGCGGCAAGGTGCGCGTCCACGGCTTCCCGGGCGATCAGCAGGCGCATGATCTCGGAGGATCCCTCGAAGATCCTGTTGATGCGCAGGTCCCGCAGCTGCTGCTCCGCAGGCACGGCCCGCTCGCCGCGTGCTGCCAATGACTCCGCTGTCTCGAAGCCGCGGCCGCCCCGGACCTGGACCAGTTCGTCGGCGATCCGGCAGCTGATCTCCGTTGCCCACAGCTTGGCCAGGGCGGCTTCGATCCGCACGTCCTTCTGGCCGGCGTCGGCGAGTTCGGCAGAGAGTTCAAAGACTGCATCCAGGGCGAACGCGGAGGCGGCGATGAAGGCAACCTTCTTGCCCACGGCCTCATGTTCACCCACCGGCCTGCCCCATTGCGTGCGCGCGTTGGACCATTCACGGGCTATCTTCAGGCTCCAGCGCCCCGACGCCACGCAGAGCGCGGGGATGGAGAGCCGGCCCGTATTAAGGGTGGTCAGCGCGATCTTCAGGCCCTGGCCTTCGCGCCCCAGCCGGTTAGCCGCGGGTACGCGCACCTGGTGGAACCGGGTGACCCCGTTTTCGATCCCGCGCAAGCCCATGAAGGTGTTCCGGTTTTCCACGGTGATGCCGGGTGAGTCCATCTCCACGACGAAGGCGCTGATCCCGCCCTTGTGCCTGGTTCCGTCGGCGGCGGTGTAGGCCGGAACTACCGCCATCACCACCACCAGTTCCGCGATGACCCCGTTGGTGGTCCAGAGCTTCACGCCGTCCAGGAGGTACGCCTCGCCGTCGTCCGTTGGCGTTGCGGTGCTGCCCATCCGGGCGGGGTCGCTGCCCACGTCCGGCTCGGTCAGGAGGAACGCGGTGATGGCACCGGCCGCGCAGCGCGGCAGGTACTCCCGTTTCTGTTCCGGGCTGCCGAACACCTTGACCGGCTCCGGCACGCCGATGGACTGGTGTGCCGAGAGCAGGGCTCCGAGGCTGGGATGCACGCTGCCCAGCAGGGCGAGTGCGCGTCCGTAGTACACCAGGGAGAGTCCCAAGCCGCCGTACTCCTGCGGGATTTTCATGCCGAAGACGCCGAGATCGGCCAGGTCCCGGATGTATTCGTCCGGAATCTTCGCCTCACGCTCAATGATGCGGCCGTCCATGGTCCGCGCGTACCCAGTCAGGCGGGCCATGAACGCCTCGCCGCGCTCCACGTCCGCAGGGTCCGGGGTGGGCCACGGATGGACCAGGCTGAGGTCGAAGCTGCCCAAATAGAGGCCCTTGGCGAAGCTGGGGCGGTCCCAGTCTGTCTGGCGGGCGGCTTCTGCGACGGCCCGGGCGTCGGCGGACGTGGCACCGGAGCCAATATGGCCGGCCGGTACGGGAGTTTCCTCGGCGGGGGCGTCTGTGGACGGGAATTCAGTGGCGGAGGTCATGGGTTATCTCCTTGGCCGGAGTGGCCGGTGAAGCCATGGATCCGCCGGGTTGGAGAACCCTTTAGCTGTCTCTCAATATTACCCGCGGGTAAGTTCCGGTGCTAGGGGTGGACTGGGCCTGGAGTTCTCCGGCAACGTCCGCTGTTGACGCGTGGCGGACCAGGCGGTCCCAACCCGCGTTGATCCCGTGGACCACCGCCAGGAGCGAGTTCACAACCATCACCCATGCCAGCCTGCCGACACCCAGCAGCACCAGGGCCGCCAGCCCTGCGGCAAGGACGAAGGCTGCCAGGATGAACGCGAAGACCAGCGTTCCGATAAAGACCAGAGTGCCGGTTTCGAGTGTGCTTAGGTCGAACTGCATGTATCCCCCTGCTGCTGCGGCGTTGCGATGGCGAAGATCAGTAGCAGAAGCGTAGGGGTACTTCTTGGCGGTGGGCCAGAGCCCCGGCGTGCGGAGACCGCTGTTGATATGGGATCGAAATCCTACGGCGAAGTAGGTCACGGAGGGGTCGCGGCGGCTGGGTTAACCTTGTAGCTGGCAGTTTTCCGTTCCTGCCGCCGCCCCCGCCCCGCAAACAGCCCAAGGAGAGTGTGTGCCCCGCTCCGCCAGGTCATCCGCTGACGCTATCAGCGCCCGGCTCCGGGACCTCGAACTCCTCACCAAAGGGCCCGCCTGGGCCCTGACACGGTCGGCGCCCTGGGTGATCGCGGTGCTGCAGGCATCCTTCACCCGCACCCGTCCGCAGCTGCCGCTTGAGGAGTTCCACGCCGACGTCGACTCCTTCCTCGAGGAGCTGCGCCGGCAGGACCCCGGACTGGGCGGCGGAGCGAACGGCAAATCCTTCGGCGACGAATGGACGCGGCGCCAGTTCCTGACCCGCCGGAACCAGTCGGGCCAGATCGTGTACGAAGTTACCGAGCCTGCCGCCCGTGTGCTCGCCTTCCTGGACAGCCTGTCCAGTGAGCGCTCCACCCTCAACGGCTCCCGCCTGGGCACCCTCCTGGGGGATGTGGAAAAGCTCGCCAATGAGACCAACCCGGACCAGAGTGCCCGCCTTGAATCCCTTGAAGAGGAGATCGAGGAGCGCCAGCAACTGATCCAGGACATCAGCAGTGGCGAGTTCGACGGGTTGCTGGACGATGACGAAGCGGTGGAGGCCGCCGGCAACATACTTGACCTCGCCGCGAGCCTGCCGGCGGACTACAAGAAGATGCGTGACCGGATCGAGGAGCTGGTGGGCGAGCTGCGCAACCAGATCATCGAGGAATCCCTGACCAAGGGCGCCACCATGGCCCAGGTGCTTGAGGCGGACAAGCGGCTCCGCCAGAGCCCGGAGGGCAGGACCTTCCGCTCGTTCACGGCTTTCCTTGAAGATCCCCAGCAGCAGCTGAGGTTCCGCTCGGCCATCGGCGAGGTGCTGAGCCGGCAGTTCGCGGACGACCTTTCCGCCGAGGACCGCGAAACCCTGAAGAACCTGGTGGCGGAACTGCGCCAGCAGCACAGCCAGATCCAGCGCATTTACGGCAAACTCAGCGAAAGCCTCAACACCTATATCCAGAGCGACGACTTCCGCCAGTCCATCCGCCTGCGCCAGGTGCTGCGCGAGGCCGAGCAGGCCATCCGGTCCCTGCCCTACGAGCGCGACCGGCCGGGACTGGTGCCCGGCCCGGTGCTCTACAACGCGGACTTCGAATCCCTCTCCATGGTGAAGCTCTTCGACCCGGACGAGTTCGCCGCTCCGCCCAAACTCGCGGACCCCATCGCCTTCAGCGACTCGGACAGGGTGCGATCCGTGCGTACGGGCAGGGCCAAACCCCAGGCCATCCGCTCGGCCATGGCAGGAGCCGCCACCCTTGCCGAGGCGTGGCAGAACCTGCCGCCGGAGGAGCAGCACATCAACTCCATCCGGGCGCTCCTCTCCCAGGCCCTCCACGACGGCGCGAACTTTGACCGCGAAGCCATCGACGGCCTGGACTTTGAACAGATTGACGGCACCACACGCAGGGCCTACCTGCCCGTGGTCACGCTCGCGAAGGATTGACGATGACTGAAGACAGCACGACGGCGGTTCCGGCAGCCGAGCCTGCCGGGACTGCGACCAGCCCGGTAATCGGCGGCGTCACTCCCCGCGACACCTTTGTTGACGGTGCTGCCCTGTTCCCGGGGGACACCGGAGTGCTGTCCATGAAGGTGCGGCAGGCGCTGGTGAAGCTCCTGAAAGGCCCGTACATCGACGGCGGCCGGGACGAGAAGCTGTGGACCGTGCTGCTGGACAACCAGGTGATCCTGCGGAGCCGGCTGTCCGAACTGTTCCTGGCCATGCAGCTTGACCACGAGCGCAAAATCGCGGTCCTGCGCCCGGTGGACCCCGAGGCGATCGGCGGCGGCGCCCGCTCAAGCATCCTGCGGCAGCAGCGCGCACTGAGCCGGGTGGAGACCATCGTGCTGCTCCGGCTGCGCCTGCTGCTGGACCGGCACGTCACGGCGCAGACGGATCCCACCATCACCCGCGAGGAAATCGCCGACCTCGTGGCCCACTACCAGCCCGCCGGCCAGCAGGACGCCCTCCGCGATTCCGACGTCGTCACCCGTGCCATCACCAAACTACTGGCCCGCCAGCTCCTGCTTCCCACAGGCCTGGACGACGTCTACACGATCTCCAACGCCCTGCCCCTGGCCCTCCCGTTCGAAAACATCGGCGACATCCCGGCCCACATCGAAGCTTTGGTGGCCGCATCAGCAGACCAGTCAGGAACAGAACCCCTCCTGGATCTGGATGTGGAAGATGACGCTGCGGAGGACGCCGACCCCGATGCCACCCCGGGGGCGGCAGCACCGTCGTCGGCCCCAGCCACGACCACGGAGGAGTCAGGACAGTGAGTATCGCGAGCATGCTTCCGATGGGTGAGGTGACCAACCCGGGCCAGATGCGGCTTGCACTGGTGCAGGTGGTCAACTGGGGCACGTTCCATGGGGCGCACACGATGCACGTGGACCGGGACGGCACGCTGCTCACCGGCAACTCAGGCGTGGGAAAGTCGACCTTGTTCGATGCCATGCTGCGGGTGTTCGATGCCCGGCCGCGATCCAATGAGGCGGCGGCGCAGCGTTCGGGCGGGGCCGTTGAGGACAAGCGGACCACGTTCACGTACATGCGCGGCAAGGTGGGCGACAAGGCCGTGGGCGAGGGATCGGCGAGTGCGTTCCAGCGCCCGGGTGCCACCTGGTCCGCCGTCGCGCTGACGTTCGACAACGCCGCGGGCACCAAGGTGACGGTCTCGGCGCTGTTCGAGCTTCCGAAGAACGGCACGGAGTCCAGCGTGGGCCGGTTCTACCTGATCGACAGCACGCCCCTGGACCTGGAGGCCGTCGAGGGCATCGCCGACAAGCGGTTCACCAAGGCTGTACTTGAGGCGACCTTCCCGCACGCGCAGGTTTTCGACGTGCACAAGGCCTTCGCCGAGCGCTTCCGCCGGCTGCTGGGGATCAACTCGGACCAGGCGCTTCCGCTCCTGCGCGTCATTCAAGCGGGCAAGGGGCTGGGCGGCAGCGTCAACACGTTCTTCCGTGACCAGGTGCTGGATGCGCCGGCCACCCTTGCCGCCGCTGACGACGTGGTGGAGGAGTTCAGCAACCTGATGTCCATCCGGCAACGGCTGGAGGACGTGCGGCAGCAGCGCGACCAGCTGGCTCCCGTTCCCGGGCTGAACCGCGAGTATGCGCAGTCGCTCCTTGACGCGAACCGGCTGCGGGCGCTCGCCGGCGAGGAGTTCGAGGCGTACAAGCAGCGGCTGGCTGTCACGGTCCATGAGAAGACGCTGGCCCGGTTCAAGGAGCTGGCACAGGCGAAGGCCAAAAAGCTTGGGGCCGAGCGCGCGGTCCGGGACGGCCTGGCCAAGGAACTGCGCCAGCTGGAAACCGACTACAACAGCCAGGGCGGCAATGCGATTTCCGCGATTGAGCAGTCGCTTGACAACGCCCGGGTGGGGCTGAAGCTCCGCCAGCAAGTGGAAGAATCGGCCCAGCAGGCGCTCGCCGACGCCGGGTTGCGGCTCGAGTGGACGGCCGGAGGCTGGGAACAGGCGCATGAGCAGGCAGCGGCGCGGTCCGCCGAGCTGAAGGACGATTCCCAGGCCCTCCAGGAGCTGCGGTTCGAGGCCTTCGACGCCCATGCCACGAAGAAGCGCGAGCTGGCAGCGGCTGAGCAGGAACTTGTCTCGCTGAAGACGCGCAAGTCCCTGCTGCCGCCGTCGAGCATTGAAAACCGTTCCGCGATTGCTGCTGCCACCGGCATCCCGGAGGAGCGGATGCCGTTCGCCGGTGAGCTGATGGACCTGGCTGAGGGGGAGGAGCGCTGGCGGCCGGCTGCGGAGCGCGCGCTCCGCAGCCTGGCCACCACGCTGCTGGTTCCGGGGGAGCACTTCGCCGCCGTCACCCGGTACCTGAATGACAACAACGTGCGCGGCGCGTTGCGGGCAGTGGATGTCTCCAGGCCGCTGGCCGGCGGCGCACTGGCCGTGGAGGACGTGCGCGACGGCGACCTGCTCACCAAGCTGGACATCCTCGCCGCGGGTGCGGCTACTGAAGCCGGTTCCTGGATCCGTGAGCGGATCGCCCTCGACTTCGCCTACCCCTGCGTGGAGGATCCGGACGAACTGGCCGGCCTGGACAAGGGCCTGAGCCTGGGCGGCGTGGTCAAGCGCAACCGCCACACGGTGGAAAAGGACGACCGCTTCACCAGCCGGCAGGACTACGTCCTGGGCTTCGACAACGCAGCCAAGCTGGAACTCGTGGCCGGCCAGGTGGAGGATCTCCGGCAAGAGGTGGCCAAGGCCGCCGAACTCGCGCAAAGCCGTGAGGATTCGCACCAGGGCATGAGCCGCCAGCTTGAAGCCCTGCGCCGCATTGCGGAGGACGACCGCCCGTGGGAACAGGTGTCAGCGGCGGTGGCAGCGGATGAGCTGGCGCGCATTGAGCAGCGGCTCAAGGACGCCCTCGCCGCTCAGGCGGACCTTGAACCGCTGCGTGCCACCATTGAGGAGGTGCGGCAGAAGCACCAGTCCAGCACCGAGGCTGCCGCGGTCCTGCAGAGCGAGTACAAGGCCCTGGACCGTCAGCTGACCGCTGCCGATTCCCTGCTGGAAGGCGCACGTGAACGCCTGGCCCAGGCGCCGCCGTCGGACGCCACGGTTGCCGCGCTGGAACCGCACTTCGCCGACTTTGGCGACGTAACCGAGATGCACGAACTGGACAACCTGGCCAACCGGGTGCGGACGGCGCTGCTGGCGGAGCTGCATGCTGCCGAGTCCCGGGGCCAGGCCACGGCCGAGCGGCTGACGCGGATCTTCGAGGGCTTCGTGCGGGACTGGGGGAGTGCCATCTCCGCCGACCATGGCACCGCCATCGGCGCCGCCAGCGAGTTCGAGAGCCGGTACCACGCTATTGTCAGCGACGGGCTGCCGGCGCAGGAGGCGGAGTTTCGGCAGTTCTTCAACCAGCGCACGCACGAGTCCTTCAGCACCCTGCTGCACCTTCTGGACGAGGAACGCCGCTCCATCACCAGCCGGATCCTGCCCCTCAACGGCATCCTGTCGCAGGTGAACTTCCATGAGGGCAGCTACCTGGAACTGGATATCAAGCAGACCCTGCCGCCCACGGCCAAGCAGTTCAAGGACGCCATCCAGAACGCGCTCAAGGCCCGCCACGCCCGGCCTTCCCGTTCCGATGCCGCGGGGGTGGAAAAGAACGACGACGACGAGCTCACCGCGCGCTACAAGTCGCTGGAGACGCTGGTGAAGCGGTTGGGCTCGCAGGCGCCGGAAGACCGGCGCTGGCGGGCCGAGGTGCTGGATGTCCGCGGACACCTGTTCATCCAGTGCAAGGAGCACCGTGAGGTGACAGGCGCGCCGTCGGGCAAAAAGACCGACGTCTTCATGCATGCGGACACGGGCTCCATGTCCGGCGGTGAGCGGCAGCGCTTCACCGCGTTCATCATGGCCGCTGCGCTGAGCTACCAGCTGGGCATCGCCGAACAGGGCTTCACCACGTACGGCACCGTGATGATGGATGAGGCGTTCGTCCTGGCCTCCGAGGAATTCGCCGGTGCCGGCATCAAGGCGCTGCACGAGTTCGGATTCCAGCTGCTGCTGGCCGCCCCGGAAAACGTGATCGACCTGTCCCGGCACCTGGGCTCCGTGACTGAGATCCTCCGGGACAGGCGCACCAACCGTTCCGGCGTCCTGACAGCCCCGGTGATCAAGCCGCGGCCCGGTGAAGAGGGGTCTTGGCGGTCCGAGGCTAACCCGGTGGATATCGTTCTGCGCTGATCCGAAACCGTATATAACAAATTGATGGATTTATTGTTCAGGCTCTAGAAGCAGGTGTTTTTGCTGTGCCACTCTTGGCTCTACCAACTCACCTCGCCTGAGTAAATCCCACAGGTACTGCGGACAAACTGGGGTTCCGCACTGTCCCCAAGAGACGATGGCGTCATCTTGAAAGGCATTCCGATGCACCCACAACACCGAGCATCCTTCTTCCTGGCCGCGATCACTGCGGCGGCGCTGTCCCTCGCGGGCTGCGCGGCAGGCACTTCTGCGGGGAGCGGGGACACCGCGGGGCCATCCGCACAAACGGCCACGCCGAGCGGGGGTGCGTCGGCAACGCCGGCCGCCCCCACTGTCACGACGAGCCCCGATCCATCAATTGTTCCCGCCGCCACCTCGTCCCCCGTGCCCCCGGGACCGGAAGCCTTCACGTTCGCTGACGGCCGACTGTCGTTTGCTTATCCTGCGGGCTGGAGCGTGAAGCATGAGCAGGTGTCAGCGTCCCCCGCCGTGGAGACGGCGACCGTCTTGGATGCCAGCGGCAAGGAACAGATCGCTGTGTACTACAGCCAGGTCGGTGATGCCACGGCTGGAAACGTCACCAGGAACATCATTGAGACGGATCCGGTGCCGGGACTGATCGGCGCTTCTGTTCCCACGCCTAGTTCTTCGTTCTTTATTGATCGCACTGATGGCGCTACTCATTACCGGATGGGCCTGACGCCAGGAGCGCCCGTCTCGCCCGACGGGCAGGTGCAATACGGCCTTGTCAGAATCGGCGACCGCATTTTGACCGCAGATGTGCTGTTCGATGAACCGCGGTTCGAGGGTCCTGAGGCAGCACAAGCCTGGTACTGGAGTGCCGAAGGCCGTGCCCTGAAGTCCGTGCTCATGAGCTTCACTTACCGCTGACCGGCAGGCGGAAGCCCTCCTCCACTTGGGGGAGGGCTTCCGCCTGCAGGGCTGGCCTGCGCGCCGACTACTGACCCTCGACGCGGCCCAGGAACTGGGCCGTTCGTTCCGTGAGGCCTTCAATCTGGCGGAGGACGACGGCGGCCGGGTCAGGATTGATCTCGTTGGCCGGCGGTTCCTTGCGCACGTTGCCGCAGCACAGGAAGTCGGCGCAAATAAGGGTGCCCACGGTGTTGCCGTCGCGTCCGGACTGGCCGGCGCGCCTGGCCACCCAGAGGAGTACGTCCTCCTTGGAAAAGACGTCCCGGCAGAGCTCGCAGAGCACTGAGCGGTTCTTCCGGGCGCCGCTTTCGGGGGCACGCAACATGATGCCGGTCAGGCCTTTAGCGCCGGGGACTACCAGGTACCCGCGGAGGGGCATCTTCCCGTCCCGCCAGCCCAGGAACTCGAGGTTGTCCCAGTCAAGGGAGTCGAAATCCTTGGGCAGGTTGAGTTTGGCCGCCTCGGAGCGGCTGGCATTGATGAAGGATGCCCGGATCTGTTGGGGCGTGACTGATTGCATGGCTGTACTTTCGTAAGAGATGGGACCCGACGTGGGTCAGGGAAACAAGGGGTCAGTCATTCCCCTCGGAGCAGGCCAAAGCGGCCGCCCCGCTTCCCGTGGCAGCCGCGGCACTCAAGGCCCTGCGCGTGCACATTTCTCCGTGGTTCCCGTCTCTTCTGCCGGCTGGTTGGCCATGTACGGAACCAGCAGTGTCATCCTGCCAAATGGGACACCGCCTGTCCAAGGCAGCGACACGCGTCAGTCCTTGTGTCCTTCATCACGCTGGGGAATAAGATACGTAAACGTTGCGTAATGCAGTGGAGGGTAGGCTAGCCTTACTTAAGTTCGCATCATTCACTTAAGGAGTTCCGTGACTTCCCCCCTCTTCACAGGCCTTGGTGCCACACGCCGCACGCTGTTCAAATCAGCCGGCAAGGCGACGGCCATTCTGGCCGCAGCGGCGCTCACCCTCTCGGCCTGCTCCACCGGCCCCGCGTCCTCCACCACGGACGCCGGCGCTTCCAGCTCCAGCAGCTCGCAGTTCCCGGTCACCATCGAACACGCATTCGGTGAAACCATCATTGAGAAGCAGCCCACCCGCGTAGCCACCGTCTCCTGGGTCAATGACGACGTCGCCATTGCCCTGGGTGTTGTTCCCGTCGGTGTCCCAAAGAATGAGTGGGGCGGCAACGAGCAGGGCTCCACCCCCTGGAAGGACGCAGCCCTCGAGGAGCTAGGCGCCGGCTTCGGCTCGGACAAGGCCCCGGTCCAGTACTCAGAGGCTGACGGCATCAACTTCACCGAGATTGCAAAGCTCACCCCGGACGTCATCCTGGCCGCCTACTCGGGCCTGACCGAGGAGGACTACAAGAAGCTGACCGAGATCGCGCCGGTTGTTGCCCATCCGGAGCTGGCTTACGGCACCTCCTGGCAGGACTCCACCTCCATCATCGGCAAGGCCCTCGGCAAGGACGCCGAAGCCACCAAGCTGATCTCCGACACCGAGGCCACCATCAAGGAGAAGGTCTCCAAGTACCCGCAGATCGAAGGCAAGAGCTTCATCTACGGCAACCTGGAGCCGGCCAAGGGTGACGGCGTCAACGTCTACACGGCCAACGACAACCGTCCCCGGTTCCTCTCCGAAATCGGTATGACGCTTGCCCCTGTGGTGGAGGAAAACTCCAAGGATTCCAAGGAGTTCTTCATCCCGTGGTCCGCCGAGAAGGCCAATGAGCTCGAATCCGACGTTTTCGTGACCTGGGTTCCGGACTCCTCCACCGCGGACGCCATCAAGGCCGACCCGCTGCTGAGCCAGATCCCCGCCATCAAGAACGGCGCCCTGGTTGCAGATCCGGACAACACGCTGACGCTGTCCATCTCCGCTGCCTCCCCGCTGAGCCTGCCGTGGTCGCTGGACACGTTCCTGCCGCAGCTGGCCACCGCAGCGGATGCAGTGAAGTAAGCACCGTTCCGTGACGCACAGTACGACGACGGCGGCCTCCCGGGGAGGGGGCACCGGCACCGCGGTACAGGGGAAAGGACCGAAGGGTCCCTCCCGCGGCCCCGCTACCGGGGGAAAGCAGGCCGCCTGGCTGCTGGCCGCCGTCGTCGTGCTGGCCATCCTGGCCGGGGCGTCCCTGGCCATCGGCGCCCGGGCCATTCCCCTCGGCATCGCGTTGGAGGCGCTGACCTCCTTTGATCCCGCAAACGGGGATCATGCAGTAGTCCACGCCCGGATCCCACGCACCGTGCTCGGCCTCCTCGCCGGCGGTGCGCTGGGCCTTGCCGGCGCGGCCATGCAGGGCGTCGCCCGAAACCCGCTCGCCGATCCCGGCATCATCGGCGTTAACGCCGGAGCCGCCCTGGCAGTGGTGACCGGCATCTACGTCTTCGGCGTCGCCACCTTCTCCGGCTACATCTGGTTCGCCTTTACTGGCGCGGCGGTTGCCGCCGTCGTGGTGTACCTCATCGCTTCCCTTGGCCGGGACGGTGCCACGCCCGTGAAGCTGGCGCTGGCCGGCGCCGCACTCAGCGCCGGACTGTACTCGCTGATGAACGTCATCCTGGTGTCCAGCCAGGACACCCTGGACCGCTTCCGTTTCTGGCAGGTGGGCGGCGTGGCCGGCCGTGACTGGTCTGTCGTTCTGCCCGGGATACCCTTCCTCGCCGTGGGCGCCGCCATTGTGCTCCTGACCGGACGTATCCTCAACAGCCTGGCCCTCGGCGACGACATTGCCCGCGGCCTCGGCCAGCGCGTGGGCCTGGCCCGTGCTGTCACTGCCCTGGGCATCGTCCTGCTCTGCGGAACGGCCACCGCCCTTGCCGGGCCGATCGCCTTCGTCGGCCTGGTGGTTCCGCACGCTGTCCGGTTCCTCACCGGGCCCGACTACCGGTGGATCCTGCCGTTCTCCCTGGTGGCCGCCCCCGTGCTGCTGCTCGCGGCCGACATCATCGGCCGGGTTGTGCTGCTCCCCGGGGAAGTTCCCGCCGGCATCATGACCGCTTTGGTGGGTGCACCCGTGTTCGTCTGGCTGATCCGCCGGGGGAAAGGGGCCGGACTGTGACCCTCACCCAGATGGAGCAACGCCGCGGCAGCCTGCGCCTGAACCGGACCGCCGTGCTGGCTGCCGGCGTCGTCATCCTGTTTGCGGCGTACGTCCTGCTCGGCAGCTACACCGTCACAATCCCGGACTTCTTCAAGATCCTGGTTGCGCACCTGACGGGCGGGGAAAAAATTCCCGGTGCCAGCTTCATAGTCATGGAAAACAAGCTTCCCCGGGCAGTGATCGGCACCATGATCGGCCTCGCGTTCGGCCTCGCCGGTGCGCTGTTTCAGACAATGCTCCGCAACCCGCTGGCCAGCCCCGACATCATCGGCATCAGCTACGGCGCCAGCGCCGCCGCCGTCATCGCCATCGTCGTTTTCGGCGCGTCAGGCGCCGTGGTCTCCGGCGCGGCCCTTGCCGGTGCCCTGGCTGTGGCCGCACTCATCTACGCAATCTCCGCTGGAGGAGCCCTGCGCGGAACCAGCCGCGGCAGTGCCGCCGGCAACCGGCTGGTCCTCGCCGGCGTGGGCATCGCGGCCGCACTCCACGCTGTGGTCAACTTCCTGATGACCCGGGCCGATATCCGCACCGCCGCCGACGCCCTCGTCTGGCTGAACGGGTCCCTGAACTCCGCCAACTGGGACCGCGCAAGTGTCTTGTTTTTCGCCCTGGTGGTCCTTATCCCCGCGGTGGCCGTCATCGCCGGGCCGCTGCGGATCCTTGAACTCGGGGATGATGCCGCCGCAGGCCTGGGTGTCCGCGTCAACGCGTCCCGCCTCGCCCTGGTGATCATCGCCGTCACGCTTGCGGCCGTCGCGACGGCGGCAGCCGGCCCGGTCGCTTTCGTCGCCTTCCTCGCCGGGCCCATAGCCCGCCGCTTCGCCGGCAAAGCCAGCCTCCCGGCGTCGGCCCTGGTGGGAGCGCTCATCGTCCTCGCGGCCGACTACTTCGCCGCCAACATCGCCCCGCTGCTGCTCGACGGCACCGTCCTGCCGGTCGGCGTCATCACCGGTGCACTCGGCGCCCCCTTCCTGCTGTGGCTCCTGGTCACGGCCAACCGAAAGGATGCCTGACGTGGCTGTTCTCAATGCCAAGGACCTGACGCTGAAATACGACCAGCGCTGCGTGGTGGACGGCCTCAGCGTGGAAATTCCCGAGGGCAAGGTGACCATGATCGTGGGCGCCAATGCCTGTGGGAAGTCCACCCTGCTCCGCGGCCTGTCCCGGCTCCTCAAACCCGCGTCGGGCGCCGTCACGCTGGACGGGAAGGACATCCACGCCCGTCCTGCCCGGGAGCTGGCACGCATCCTTGGCCTCCTCCCACAGCACCCCACCGCCCCGGACGGAATCACGGTCCGCGACCTGGTGGGCCGCGGCCGCTACCCGCACCAGGGCTTCTTCCGCAGCTGGAGCGACCAGGACGACGCCGCCGTGCAGCGCGCGTTGGAAGCAACCGAGACGCTGGCCCTAGCCGGGCGCGACGTGGACGAACTTTCCGGCGGGCAGCGGCAGCGGGTGTGGATCGCCATGGCCCTCGCCCAGGAAACCGACGTCCTGCTGCTGGACGAGCCCACCACCTACCTGGACCTCGCCCACCAGGTGGAGGTCCTGGACCTCGTGACGGACCTGAACCGCAAGCGCGGCACCACCGTGGCAATCGTCCTGCACGACCTCAACCTGGCCGCCCGGTATGCGGACAACGTCATCGCCATGAAGACCGGCGCCGTGGTGGCCGTGGGCAACCCTCGTGAGGTAGTCACCGAAAGCCTGGTCCGCAATGTCTTCAACCTCGACTCCCGCGTCATCCCCGACCCCGTGTCCGGAACACCCCTGATCATCCCCATCGGCCGCCACCACGTCCCCACCGAACTGGAGCTTGTTTCATGAAGACCCGAAATGCTGCGTCCGCCAAGCCGATGAACGCGCAGACCATGAATACAGAGCCGATGACCCTGGCGTTCGAGGTCACCGTCTCCTCGGTCCAGGAACTCAGCCCCAATTTCCGCAGGATCACGTTCGGCGGCTACTCGCTGCGGGACTTCGGCGTCCATGGGGACACCCTGGACCTCCGGATCAAACTCATGATCCCGTCCCTCGCCGCTGACGGCACGCACATTCCGCTGCCGGTCTTCGAAATGGCCGAGGCGGGGTGGTACCGCGAATGGCTGGAGATGGACCCCGCCGTCCGCGGTTCAATGCGCACCTACACCGTGCGGCAGGCCCGGCTTGACGCCGTGTACCCGGAGATCGACGTCGACTTCGTGATGCATTTCGATGACCACGGCCACGGCGGTCCGGCTGCCAACTGGGCCCTCAACGCCAAGCCCGGGGACGCCATCACCATCATCGGCCCGAACAACCGCGCCGCGCATTGCGTCACCGCCGAAATCTACTCCGGCATCGAATGGCGGCCGGGCCTGGCCCAGCGGATCCTGCTTGCCGGCGACGAGACAGCTGTCCCGGCCATCTCCGCCATCCTGCAAAGCCTCCCGGAGTACATGACCGGCCACGCCTTCCTCGAAGTCCCCGAGGCGGGCGACTTCCTGGAACTCACCTCACGCGCCGACGTCGAAATCACCTGGCTGGCGCGCGGTGCTCAGATCGGCCGGTCCCGGCCGCACGGCGAACTGCTGCAGGAAGCGGTCCGCAAAGCCGTTCCCGTACCCGGCTGGGTGGGGATCAAAGAAGTGGACGGCGGAGCCGGGCCCGAGCCCGAAGACGTCAACGTGGACGTGGACATCCTCTGGGAGACCCCGTCCCGGATGGAAACGGCCGAGATCATTGCCACCAAGAACCCGGGCATGCCGGCGGGCGCCATGCCTTTCTACGCGTGGATCGCCGGCGAAGCAGCCGTCATCAAGGACATGCGCCGGTACCTCGTCCGCGACGTGGGCATCGACCGGAAGCAGGTTGCGTTCATGGGGTACTGGAGGCAGGGCAAAGCCGAAGGGTAGCCGCCTCCTGCCTTGCCTCCCCCTTCCAACGCTCTCTCAGATCCTGCGGCATAATCCACCGCGGACGCTCTTGCACCTGCTGTTCATCCCGGCGTCGTACTTCCTTTTCTTTCGGTGGCTAGGTTGGGCTGGTGCGTGAACCTTTGCTTCCTGACTCCGGGCGGCGGGTGTTCGTTGCCCTGGGGGACTCGTTCACCGAGGGCGTGGGGGACCGGGACGAGCGGCTGCCCAACGGGGTGCGGGGCTGGGCCGACCGGGTGGCGGAGAAACTTGCCAAGGCACAGCCCGGGTGGAAGTACGCGAACCTGGCCATCCGCAGCAAGCGGCTCCGGCACATCATCGATGAGCAGTTGGAGCCGGCGCTGCGGATGAGGCCGACGCTGGTCACCCTCTATGCCGGCGGCAACGACATCCTCGACCTGAAGACAGACATGGCTGTGCTGATGGCTGACTATGAGGAGTTCGTCCGTCAGCTGGCGGGAACCGGGGCCACCCTTGTGCTGTTCACGGGCTTCGACGTCAAAGTGTCGGCGCTGCTCGAGCCGCTGAAGAGGCGCAACTCCTTTTACAACGAACGGGTCCGGGAAATTGCCGCCAAGTACGGGGCGGTCCTGGTGGATTACTGGTGCCTCGACGCCTTCCACGACCGCCGGATGTGGGACTCGGACCGGCTCCACATGTCAAAGGCCGGGCACAAGTACCTGGCCGGGCAGGTACTGGACCAACTGGGAGTTCCGCACAAAATCAGGCCTATGGACTGGCAACCGCCAACCCGGCTTACCCTGCGGGAATGGGAGCGGCGCCAGCGCCGCTGGGTGAATGACTGGGTCCTGCCGCTCTTCGGACGCAAACTGCGGGGCGTCACGCTGGGGGACCGACTGAGCCCGCGCTGGCCCGAACCGGTTAAGGTCCCCAGGAAAGGCGGGCTGAAGAAGCTGGCGCCAGAAAACGCCGCAGCCGCAGAAGGCGCCTAACTGTCCAGGAGGTTCTCGAAGCCCGGCGCCACCCGGCCGGCGTGGAACTCCACCACTTCGAAGTCGGCCACGCCATTGGTGTAGAACGGGTCCTGCGCCAGGCTGGCGTCCAGCGTGGCGCGGTCCGCCCGGGACAGCAGCAGTCCCCCGGTCCGGGGAACCTTCCGGCCGGCGGCGATGAAGACGCCGTCGTCGAAGGCTTTCTGCAGCCAGCTGATGTGCGCATCATTGTGGAAATCGACGATGTCCTGCGGAACCCGGTAGGTCAGGGAGACAACATACATGCGCCATAGCCTACCGGGAGCCTTCGGCACCGGAACCCGGCCGGGCGGCGAAGCTTGAAAGATCAATCGTAGAATATGGAAATGACCGAACCGCGGTGGCTCAACCCCGATGAACGACGTGCCTGGCTGGCCCTGGTGAGCATCAACACCCTGCTGCCCGCAGCCCTGGACACAAAGCTGCACGCTGCCGGGAAGCTTTCGCTCTTCGACTACACCGTTCTGGCAATGCTGTCCGAGGCGGACGAGCGGTTCCTGCCCATGAGCGAGCTCGCGGCCCGGAGCAGCGCGTCCCTGTCCCGGCTTTCCCACGTAGTGACCAAGCTGCAGAAGCGCGGATGGGTGGAGCGCCGGCCGCACCCCCACGACGCCCGGGTCACCATCGCCCACCTCACGGAAGAAGGCATGGCCACCATCGTTGGCCTGGCGCCGGACCACGTGGAGTCGGTACGCAACCTCTTCCTTGACGCCCTGACCGAGCAGGACGTCCTGGACCTCGCCCGGATCGGCGAAAAAGTCGTGGGCCGCCTGGACGCGGACCATTGGATCCTGCGCGAAAGCTAGGGACCCGCACCTACGCCTCCCGTCCGGTTGGTTGCTCCCGGCAACGGATGGCAAACTAGCCGCTATGGATTTCACCTCCCGGTTCGTGGCCCTTGGCGACTCCTTCACCGAAGGGGTGGGCGACGACGATCCCACCCGTCCCAACGGCGTCCGAGGCTGGGCTGACCGTGTGGCAGAGCAGCTTGGTGCCGCCGACCCAGGATTCGGCTACGCCAACCTCGCTATCCGCGGCAGGAAACTCCGGCAGATCCTGGCCGAGCAGGTGGACGCCGCCGTCGAGCTCAAACCCACCCTGGTGAGCATCTACGCGGGTGCTAACGACATTCTGCGCCCCCGGATCGACATCGACGACCTGCTGGCAGAGTACGACGACGGCATCCGCAGGCTGGCTGCCACCGGCGCGACAGTGCTGATGTTCACTGGATTCGACGCCCGCGGCTCCAAGGTTTTCGGCACGATGCGCGGCCGCACAGCCATCTACAACGAGCTGGTCCGCGGCATCGCAGGTGATCACGGGGCCCTGCTGGTGGACTACTGGCGCTTTAGCGAGTACTACGACTGGGGCATGTGGGCGAAGGACCGCATGCACATGTCCGCAGCCGGGCACGCCAACATGGCAAGGCGGGTCATGGAAGTGCTCAAATACGACCACTCCATTGACATCCCGCCCATGACGCCGGTGCCGGAGCTGAAGGGCGCTGAAGCACTCCGCGCCAACGCCCAGTGGTTCCGTGAATACGCCGGCCCGTGGGTGGCCCGCCGCGTCACAGGCAAATCCTCGGGAGACAACCTCTCACCCAAGTACCCCCGGCTGACCCGGCTCTAGGCGCTCGGGAAGGTGCCGCGGTCGGGCCCTGCTTATACACCCAATTCCCCCGGATTGGTCTTTAATTGCGCGAACTCGTAGACTTGGTAGGCGCTAAGTGCGCGGAGCGTGCGCAATTGCTCCGGTTGCCCGGTATTTTCTCCAGGGTGGCCGGTAGTTAGGGGCTCAAGTTGCGTGACTAACCGTTCGCCCTTCTTTATTTTGGGTCGCCCTTAGCAGCATGGTCCAGCAGCAGATATGCGGATCATTACATTCAATTCTTGAGGAGAAGTCATGGCAGCACACTGCCAAGTGACCGGGGCCGAGCCGGGCTTTGGGCACAGCATTTCGCACTCGCACCGTCGCAACAAGCGCCGGTTCGATCCGAACATCCAGAAGAAGCGCTACTGGGTTCCGTCCCTGCGCCGTAACGTCACGCTGCAGGTCTCTGCTCGTGGCATCAAGACCATCGACGTACGCGGCATCGACGCAGTCGTCGCCGAAATCCTGGCTCGTGGGGTGAAGCTCTAATGGCAAAGGACAAGGACGTACGTCCGATCATCAAGCTCAAGTCGACCGCGGGCACGGGTTACACCTACGTAACCCGCAAGAACCGTCGTAACGACCCGGACCGCCTGGTCCTGAAGAAGTACGACCCCAAGATCCGCCAGCACGTCGAATTCCGAGAGGAGCGCTAAACATGGCTAAGAAGTCCAAGATTGCTCGCAACGAGCAGCGCAAGGTCATCGTTGAGCGTTACGCTGCCAAGCGCCTCGAACTGAAGAAGACCCTGGTTGACGAAAACGCAACCGACGAAGCACGCGAAGCAGCCCGCCTGGGCCTGCAGAAGCTGCCCCGCAACGCGTCCCCGATCCGTCTGCGTAACCGCGACATCATCGATGGCCGTCCCCGTGGCACCTTCCAGAAGTTCGGCATCTCCCGTGTCCGCTTCCGCGACATGGCCCACAAGGGCGAACTTCCGGGCATCACCAAGTCTTCCTGGTAATCCCGCAAGGCTGTTACCAGCTGCTTGGGAAAGGGCCGGCAACCATCACGGTTGCCCGCCCTTTCTTGCGTTAACCCACAGCCGGAACCGCCGGCTCCTGCGTGTGCTGCAGCGCACAGGGAGTATTTACGACGGCGGCTGGGTGTCTGGGTGGGTTGGTGGGTGGTTTTGGCGTGTGTTTACGGGGTTTTGGTGGGGTGGTGGGGCCGGGTTGCGGTGGGGTGGGTGGGGGTGTATTGTTTTCTGAGTCGCCGCGAGGGAGACAGCGAAGAGCTGGTTACCGCGGGCGGCCAAACCCCCTAAAACAAGACCAAAATCTGGTGGCCCGTCAGGGTGCCGGAAACGGGTGGGGGCGGTTGAGAGGAACGCGGGTCGCGGAAACGCTGATTTGCAAAGTTCTTTGAAAGCCGGTAAGTTTGAAAAGTTGCTCCGGAGCGATCCTGAATGTTTGGTTTGGGTGGTGCCGGGTGTGTCTGTTGTTTGAGAACTCAATAGTGTGCCAA
>NZ_JBNHFD010000066.1:0-21331 GCF_059089865.1 Arthrobacter sp. Y3221157 | reverse complement strand
TTCACGGCGCGTTCAGCCTGGGAACCGTGGCCGGCGCCGGGCTGGGTGCGGCAGCGGCCGCCGTGTCCCTGCCGGTGGTGTGGCATCTGGCCGCTGCCGGGGTAGTGGTGGCCGTCTCCGTAGCGACGGCTGCGTCCTGGTTCCGTGCCGACATCACCCCGGTTGCGGCGGAGCGGACGTACACCCCGGACAACTTCGAGGACCCCAGCACTGGACCGATTCCCGTTATCTCTGCAGGCACTTCGGAGTCCGCCCACGAGCCCCTGGACAACAAACGCAAGATCTCCCAGGCCTGGCGGGACCGCCGCACCCTCCTCCTGGGGGTGCTGGTGCTGGGCCTCGCCCTGGCCGAAGGGGCCGCGGGGGACTGGGTGGCACTGGCACTGGCGGACGGCCACGGCCAGTCAGACGCCGCCGGTGCTGCCGGATACGGGCTTTTTGTCACGTTCATGACCATTGGACGATTCGCCGGAACCCTGGTCCTGGACCGGTTCGGGCGGGTGCCGGTGATGCGCTGGTGCGCGGCGATGGCGGTCGCCGGACTTGGCTTGTTCGTCTTTGCACCGGTGCCCTGGCTGGCATTTGTTGGCCTGGCGGTGTGGGGCCTGGGCGCATCCCTGGGGTTCCCGGTGGGCATGTCCGCTGCGGCCGACGACCCCGCCAAAGCTGCCGCCCGGGTCTCCGTGGTGTCCACCATCGGATACGGGGCCTTCCTCTGCGGGCCGCCGCTGCTGGGGCTGCTGGCCGAGCACGTGGGCATCCTGCACTCGCTGCTCGCCGTCATGGTGATGCTGGTGGTGAGCTTCCTGCTCTCGCCAGTGGCCCGGAAGCTTGCCTGACTTTCCCTTGTATTGTGGACGGGTGACTTCCACGCTGCTTTCCTCCCTGACCACCTCCGCCGTCGGCGGCCCTGCCGGCACCTTCATCGAGGCACGCACCGAGGCCGAAATCATCGATGCCATCCGCACGGCGGATGAGGCGGGCGAACAGGTGCTGGTCATCAGCGGCGGGTCCAACCTCCTGATCTCGGACGACGGCTTCCCCGGTACGGTGGTCAGGATCGCCTCCGAGGGCTTCACCGTGAACGCCGAGGACTCCTGCGGCGGCGTTGCCGTGGTGGTGCAGGCAGGCCACAACTGGGACCAGCTGGTGGAGCATGCCGTCCGCCATGCCTGGTCCGGAATCGAAGCGCTCTCCGGCATTCCAGGTTCCACAGGCGCCACTCCCGTCCAGAACGTGGGTGCCTACGGCGCCGACGTCTCCCAGACCATCGCCGCGGTGCGCACCTGGGACCGTGAACGGAACGCCGTCAGGACCTTCACCAACTCCGAGCTGCAGTTCGGCTACCGGGACTCCATCCTCAAGCGGACCACCGTCAACGGTTCGCCCCGCTACATTGTGCTCACCGTCGAATTCCAGCTTCCGCTCGGCCGGATGAGCGCACCTATCCGCTATGCCGAACTTGCCCGCGCCCTGGGTGTCGAGCCGGGCAAGCGCGCTTACGCCACCGACGTCCGCCGCGAGGTGCTCCGGCTCCGGGCTTCGAAGGGCATGGTGTGGGACGCCGCGGACCGGGACACCTATTCCACAGGTTCGTTCTTCACCAACCCCATCGTTCCCGCGGCTGTGGCTGAAGCGCTGCCTGAGTCCGCGCCGCGGTACCCGGCAGGGGTTGACGGGCTAGTGAAGCTGTCGGCTGCGTGGCTCATCGACCAGGCGGGCTTCGGGAAAGGCTTCGGCCTGGAGCAGGACAGTGTGTCAGGCGGACGGGCGTCGCTGTCCACCAAGCACACGCTGGCAATCACCAACCGCGGCGCAGCCCGGGCGGCGGACGTGGTGGCCGTGGCCCGTGAGGTGAGGGCCGGCGTCGAACGCCGCTTTGGCATTGAACTGCACCCGGAGCCGCTGCTTATCGGGCTGGAGCTGTAGTCCGTTCAGCGTCGGGCGAGTTCTGCCGGAGCACTTCGGCAGCGCCCATGAGGGCTGACGCCCAGCCTGTCAGTGCCAGGTAGATGCCCATGAACAGCCAGACCAGCAGGCCCGGTGCCTGCGGGTTTGCCGCTCCCGCAGCGATGCAGGTGGCCAGCCCGGCGATGGCCACGGCGAGTGACAGGACCCAGAGGAGACGGGCTGCCCGTGGGTGCTGCCGCCAGTCCCGGTGGATGCGGACGCCGTTCCGGCTGACCGCCATTGCGGGGAACAGCACGGCGTAGCCGCCGCCCAGGCTCAGGGCGAGGGAGGGGAGCAGCAGCAGGGGGTTTGACCGCCCTGCGCTGAGGAACGCGGAGAGGGAAATGAGTCCCAGCGCAGTTCCTGCCAGGACGCCCAGCGTCCCGCCGATCATCCATCTCCTGGTTTTACGCGCAGGCAACTGCCACAAACTCCCCAAAGTCATGGTTCTACCCTAGCCGCCGTGTTGCGTGCTCCGCCGCGACCGTAGGATGAGGGCATGGCTGCGCAGGCGGGGAACCGGATTGACGGCAGGACGCTGGGCCGGCTGCGGCTGGTGTCCCAAAGACTGCTGGCCCAGGGCCTGCAGGCGGCCGGGGACGCCACGGACTCCCCGGCAGGCGTGGTCGGTTGGATGACGGCCATGCAGGCACAGGACCTGCAGGCGGCCTTGTGGGCTGTAGGCGTTCGGCTTCCCGGCTCCGGCATCAGCGCCGTGCGGGCTGCACTCGACACCGGAACCGTGGTGAGGTCCTGGCCGATGCGGGGAACCCTGCACCTGGTGGCGCCCGAGGACCTGGGCTGGATGCTGGAGCTCACCGCGGACCGGCTGACCAAGGGCATCGCCGCCCGGCACCGGGAACTCGGCATCACCTGGGCGGACGTCGAAAAGTGCCGGGATCTCGCGCTCGACCGCCTCGCCGCCGCCGGGCCGGCCAGCCGCAGTGAGCTGTTCAGTGTGTTCGATGCCGCGGGGCAGCCTACGCAGGGGCAACGGGGCGTCCACATCCTGGGAACGCTATGCCGGCACGGCTGGCTTGTGCAGGGGCCGCTGGCCGGGAACCAGCAGCTGCTGGTGGCGTTTGATCAGTGGATTCCGCAGTCCCGGCGCCTGGAGCGGGCGGAGGCGGTTGCCGAGTGGCTGCTCCGTTACTTCCGCAGCCATGGCCCGGCCACCGTCCGCGACTTCGCCTGGTGGACCCAGATTCCCTTAACTGAAGTCCGGACCGCTTTGGAGGAGATCCGCGGCGAGCTGGTGGAGCTCAAGTTTGACGGTACGGCCTACTGGATGTCCCCGGAGACCGCCGTGCTGCTGGACGGCAGGGTCCCGGGCGGCCGCTCCGTCCTGCTGCTGCCCGGCTTCGACGAGTTCCTGCTGGGCTACACCGACCGGAGCCTTGTCCTGCCGCCCGAGCATGCCAACCTGGTTGTTCCCGGCGGCAACGGAGTCTTCAAGAAGACAGTTGTTGCGGCAGGCAAGGTGATCGGCACCTGGGCCGTTGCGGGCAAAGGCCAGCGCGCCGCCGTCGTACCCGAACTCTTTGACGGCGACCGCCCGCTCGGTCCCGCTGCGCAGGCAGCCTTCGACAAGGCCTCCCGGCGGTACCTGCAGTTCCTCGCCACCTGAACCGGCCCCGCCCCCGCGACGCTCTCTCACCTGTGGCGGCTTTCCGGCCGACGCCCTCTCACCTCTGGCGGCTTTCCGGCCGACGCCCTCTCATCTCTGGCGGCTTTCCGGCCGACGCCCTCTCATCTCTGGCGGCTTTCCGGCCGACGCCCTCTCACTTTCGGCGAGGGACAGCCGGTTAAGCAGGAGCGGCCCCGCCCCAAACGGGGCAGGGCCGCCCTGACGGCAGCTGTCTACAGGTTGCCGGTGGCGATGTTGAGCATGCGGCGCAGCGGCTCGGCGGCGCCCCAGAGGAGCTGGTCGCCCACGGTGAAGGCGCTGATGTACTGCGGTCCCATCTCCATCTTGCGGATGCGGCCAACCGGGATGTCCAAGGTGCCGGAAGCGGCCACCGGGGTGAGCTCGGCCATGGACGCTTCCTTGGTGTTGGGGACCACCTTGGCCCACTCGTTGTCCTCGGCCAGAAGCTTCTCAATGTCGGCGACGGACAGGTCCTCGCGGAGCTTGAGCGTCAGCGCCTGGGAGTGGGAGCGCATGGCGCCGATCCGGACGCACAGGCCGTCCATGATGACGTGGTTTTCCTCGGAGGTGCCCAGGATCTTGTTGGTTTCGACCCCGGCCTTCCACTCTTCCTTGGACTGTCCGTTGCCCAGGTCGGCATCGATCCAGGGGATCAGGGAACCGGCCAGCGGCACGCCGAACTGGGTGGCGTCGATGCCGGTGCGCTGGTGGGCCAGGACCTTGCGGTCGATATCCAGGATGGCCGACGCCGGGTCGTCCAGTTCCGTGCTGACCTCAGCATTGAGCGTGCCGAACTGGCTGAGGAGCTCGCGCATGTGCCGGGCCCCGCCGCCGGAGGCTGCCTGGTAGGTCATGGAGGTGCCCCACTCGACCAGGCCATTCTTGAACAGGCCGCCGAGGCCCATCAGCATGCACGAGACGGTGCAGTTGCCGCCGATGAAGTCCTTGGTGCCGTTGACCAGGCCCTTGTCGATGACGTCGCGGTTGATCGGATCCAGCACGATGATTGAGTCATCGTTCATGCGCAGCGTGGAGGCGGCGTCGATCCAAAGGCCGTCCCAGCCGCGGCTGCGCAGTTCGCCGTGGACCTGCTTGGTGTAGTCGCCGCCCTGGGCGGTGACGATAATGGGCAGCTTCGCCAGGGTGTCGAGGTCAAACGCGTTCTCGAGCTTGCCGGCGCCGTCAGCAAAGGACGGGGCGGCACCTCCCGCGTTGGAGGTGGAGAAGAACACCGGGTTGATGTTGGCGAAGTCGCCCTCGTCCTGCATGCGCTGCATGAGGACGGAACCGACCATGCCGCGCCATCCGACCAGGCCGACGGAAGGGGTAGCTGCTGTAGTCATTCGTCCATTTTAGACGTCTGAACCCGCAGGGCGCAGTCGGTTACGTCACGTCGTTGGGCAGCTACGTGATGTCCTTGAACGTACGACGACGGCGGGCGGCTAACAAGGCAGGCCCCTTTTGTCACGAGGGCTGCCCCTTAGCGGTCGAACTGCCGGGCCGTCGGTTCCGGGATCCCCCGTTCCGCCCTCAGCCGTTTGGCCTTGGCGGCGACGCCAGCCATCCGTGCTGCGTAGAGGACGCCGGCGGCCCCGGCGACAGTGAGGACCAGGGCTCCCCACACCGGATCCTGGCCCCTGCTGGTGGGCCCGGCCACCAGCAAGATCGAGAAAAACGCCAAGGCAGCGAAAAACACAGCCATCATTAGAAACCCTCCGGCGGGCCGCACCTGCGGGTGGGAAATGGCGGTGACCACACCGAGTTCGTCCTTCTCATAGCTGTGGAGCGCGCCCTCCACCGTCCGGAACAGGACACGCTTTTCCCCGCGCGCCAGGGCCTGCTCGTGAAAGGCACGGACCTGGTCGTCGGGTGTGGCTGCGCTGCCGGGAGTATTGCCCGGATTGCCGTTCTGCATGCTAGTCCTGTCGGATCGATCGGATGTGGTCCAACACCTGGCCGTCGCTGAGGCCTGAGATTCCCGGATGGGCTTGGAAGGGGCATCAAGATGGCCGTAGCCCACGGTCCAGCCCTCCCCGCTGCGTTTGACCAGCAGTTGCTTGCCGTCGGAACCGCCGAGCAGGCGGATGGTGGCTCCGCCGTCGGGGTTGTCCTCAAGATGCTTGCGCAGGATAAGGAAGTTGGCTTCTGCCGGTGTGGTATCCGGCCGCTGCGCCATCGCGAACCAGCTGAGGTAGGCCCGTGGCTGCAGCAGGATCCGGTATTCGGGTGACTCGACGGACAGGACGTTGTCCACGGAGCCGGCCGTGAGGAGGTTGATCTGCACCAGCTTCTTGGTCATCGTCAGGGCATGGGTAACGGCTGCCACCGGACCCGCAACCGACAACTCCTTGTCCGCGCCCACCGTGGCTGCACCGCGGGCCATCAGGGAGGACGCTCCCGCCGAGAGCAGGGAGGCGTCGTCGAGTTCGCCTTCCAGCCGGAGTGCCATTGTCCAAACAGCAGTCCGTCAGGCTGCAGGCTTCAGCCTAGGCCAGGCGCCCGCCAAGCCGCGATGGGGTGGGCTCCCCATGCAGAGCCGGCACAGCCACAATGAGCTAGCCCCGCTTGGACTCCTCCACCACAGCTGCCCTGCGGGCCCGCAGGGCAAAGAAGGCGGCGAAGGCGAAGACCTGCGTGACAACCACCAGCACAATGGCGCCGGCGATCTTGTTGCCGCCCAGGATCATGGTCAGCCCCACGATGGCGGACAGCAGCGCAAGCAGCGGCAGCAGCATGTACCCCAGGACGAAGAGGGTTTCCGGTTTCTTCAGCATGTTCCTAGCCCTCGGTCCTTGACCATTTGGTGAATCGGTAGCGTGTGCCGTTGGCGGCCGTCAGCCAGCCGTCCGGAGGAACGGAGGCGGTGGCCTCCCAGCTGGTGCCAAGCTCGGGGGCGAACGTGTCGCCGTCGGCCTCCACGTCGATGGTGGTGACCACCGCTACGTTGGCCAGGTCTGTGGACTGGCGGAAAATCTCCCCGCCGCCCAGAATCCAGACGGTGTCTCCGCCGTCGACGAACTGCGATTCCAGCAGCGCATCATCCAGCGACGGAACCACGACGGCGCCCTCCGCCTCCGGCGTGTCGGCCCAGTTCTTCTGCCGGGTGATGACGATGTTCGTCCGCCCGGGCAGGGGACGGTACTTGTCCGGGAAGGACAGCCAGGTCTTGCGGCCCATGATGACCGGGTGCCCGGTGGTGAGGCGGGTGAAATGCTTGAGGTCCTCGGGCAGGTGCCAGGGCATGTCCCCGTCCTTGCCGATGACGCCGTCGGGGGTCTGCGCCCAGACCAGGCCGACGCCCGTGATTGAGGCGGCCAGTTCCTCCGTGAAGGACTGCGGATCGGTGAAATTCTCGGTGCTCATACGGCGATCGGTGCCTTAATCGTCGGGTGGTGCTTGTAGCCCACCACTTCGAAATCCTCCAGCGTGTAGTCGAAGATCGACGCCGGCTTCCGGTTGATCTTCAACTGCGGGTACTCGTAGGGCTCCCGCTCCAGCTGCTTGAGGACCTGGTCCATGTGGTTTTCGTAAATATGCACATCGCCGCCGGTCCAGACGAACTCGCCGGGCTCCAGCCCCACCTGTTGGGCAAGCATGCAGGTCAGCAGGGCGTAGGAGGCGATATTGAACGGCACGCCCAGGAACATGTCCGCGGAGCGCTGGTACAGCTGGCAGGACAGCCTGCCGTTGGCCACGTAGAACTGGAAGAACGCGTGGCAAGGCGGCAGGGCCATGTCGCTCAGCTCGGAGACGTTCCACGCCGAGACGATGTGGCGGCGCGAGTCAGGGTTGTTTTTCAGGCCCTTCACGAGCTCGGCGATCTGGTCGATGTGGCCGCCGTCCGGGGTGGGCCAGCTGCGCCACTGGACGCCGTAAACCGGCCCCAGGTCGCCATCCGCGTCTGCCCATTCATCCCAGATGGTGACGCCCTGGTCCTGCATCCACTTCACGTTGGTTTCGCCGCGCAGGAACCACAGCAGCTCCACCGCGACGGATTTGAAATGCACCCGCTTGGTGGTGATCAGCGGGAAGCTCTTCGACAGGTCAAAACGCAGCTGCCGCCCGAAAACGCTGGTGGTTCCGGTTCCGGTCCGGTCGGATTTGTGCGTGCCGGAAGCCAGGACATCGCGCAGGAGGTCTTCATAAGGCGTTGGGATGCTCACGCCCCAAGTCTATCGGGGTTGCTTGTCGCCTTTCTGAATCCCGGCCGGGTCAGTCGTCGAACGGTTTGAACTGCTCGACGGCGACCACGTGGTTCTTTGCCCCGGGCGCCACATGGCAGACCACCAGTTCGCCGGGCGAGAGGTACGGCTCATCCGAGGGCAGGAGGCTGCTCAGCCGGCCCGGCATGTGCTTCGCCAGCTGCGCGAAGACCGTCGGCAGCGCGGGGCGGTGGGTGCAGACCACCACAGGCCGCTGCTTGTCGAACAGGGCCTCGACGACGGCGGCGGTCTTCTTCGGGCTGCGGTGGTGGCGGTGCTCAGTGAGGGCTTCCGCCATCCGAACCTTCGCCCCTGCTGCCTTCGCATAGGGCGCAACGGTCGCCACGCACCGGAGCCAGGGGCTGGTGACCACGCGCGGGGGCTGCCAGACCTGCAGCAGCCGTCCCACCGCCTGTGCCTGCCGTGTCCCGGTGGCAGCCAGCGGCCGTTCACCTTCGGCTTTGGTCCAGGAGGAGCGTGGCTTCGCTTTGGCGTGCCGGAGGACTATGAGCGGCCAGGTGTTCAGCTCGCCGTCCTCGTGGGCTTTGCGCAGGTATTCCAGCGGCACGACGTCGGTGGGGTTGGAGAGCAGCTTGGCCGCCTTCTCCGGGGTGCACCACATGACGCTGTCCACCTCCTTGCCGTCCGGAACCAGCCGGGTCCCATTAGCCTTGACCGCCCAGTAAAAAACCACCTTGAGGCCGGACGCGACGCGGTAGTGGATGGCCGGCAGCGGACGGCCCAAGGGCGCGTCCAGGCCGATCTCCTCCCGCACCTCGCGGAGGGCGCATTCGGGGATGGTCTCGCCGTCGTCAATCTTCCCTTTGGGCCATGACCAGTCGTCATAGCGGGGGCGGTGGATCAGCAGGACTTCAAGCCTGTCATTTGTCACCCGCCACGGAAGGGCGCCGGCAGCGGTAACTGCAACTGGTTCCCCGGGATGGTCTGTCTGGTCAGCTACGAGTGCATCGCTCGACAAAACGGCTGCCCTTACCGCCGGCTCAGGCTGCGCTGCCGGGGCCGCGAGGCGAGCAGCCAGGACTGCACATCCTCAAGCGGCCTGCCGTCCTCGGCCAGGTGATGCCGGGACCAGTCGCCCTCGTTGTCCAGGTGCCAGCTGGCGGTTTCGGGTGCCATGTACCGCTTGAGCAGGTCCAGGACGTAGTTGATGTCGTCGGCGCTTGCCAGCTGGACCAGGGCCTCCACTCGGCGGTCCAGGTTGCGGTGCATCATGTCCGCGGAGCCGATGTACACCACGGGGTCGCCGCCGTTGGCGAACGCGAACACCCGGGAGTGCTCAAGGAACCTGCCCAGGATGGAGCGGACCGTGATGTTTTCGCTCAGGCCCGGTACACCCGGCCGGAGGGAACAGATGCCGCGGACCACCACGTCCACCTTCACACCGGCCTGGGAAGCCCGGTACAAGGAATCGATGATG
Source organism: Arthrobacter sp. Y3221157 (assembly GCF_059089865.1). Classification (NCBI taxonomy): domain Bacteria; kingdom Bacillati; phylum Actinomycetota; class Actinomycetes; order Micrococcales; family Micrococcaceae; genus Arthrobacter; species Arthrobacter sp. Y3221157. The sequence goes on along the minus strand of NZ_JBNHFD010000066.1, from coordinate 12,093 downwards.
GCTTCATCCACCATGGAGTTCACCTTGATCTGCACCCGGCCGGGTACCCCGGCCCGGGCATTGCGGATTTCGGTTTCGATCCGGTCGATGAGCCCTGACCGCACCGAGCGAGGCGCAACGAGCAGGCGTTTGAAGGTGGACTTCGGGGCGTAGCCGGAGAGCTGGTTGAACAGCTTGGACAGGTCCTCGCCCACCTGCTCGTTGGCGGTCAGAAGGCCAAGGTCCTCGTAGTACCGTGCGGTACGCGGGTGGTAATTGCCGGTGCCGATGTGGCAGTACCGGCGCAGCCCGTCCACTTCCTGGCGGACCACCAGGGACAGTTTGCAGTGCGTCTTCAGGCCCACAATTCCGTAGACCACGTGCACGCCGGCCTGCTCGAGCTTGCGCGCCCAGGAGATGTTGGCCTGCTCGTCGAAGCGGGCCTTGATCTCCACGAGCGCCAGGACCTGCTTGCCGGCCTCGGCGGCGTCGATCAGGGCGTCCACGATGGGGGAGTCGCCCGACGTGCGGTACAGGGTCTGCTTGATGGCCTGGACCTTGGGGTCCGCAGCGGCCTGCTCCAGGAACGCCTGGACGGAGGTGGAAAACGAGTCGTACGGGTGGTGCAGCAGGATGTCGCGGCGGCGCATGGCTGCGAAGACGTTTGCGGCCTTGGACGTCTCGGACTCGTTGAGGTACCGGGATGTGTGCGGGACGTGCTTGGGGTAGTGGAGATCGGCACGGTCAATGCCGGCAATGACGGACAGGCCGCGGAGGTCCAGCGGAGCCGGCACCGAGTACACCTCGGATTCCTCCACCCCCAGTTCGCGGATCAGCAGCGCACGGATGTTGGGGTTGATGTCATTGGTGACTTCCAGCCGCACGGGAGGGCCGAAGCGGCGGCGCAGCAGTTCCTTCTCCAGCGCCTGCAGGAGGTTTTCGGCGTCGTCTTCCTCCACCTCCACGTCCTCGTTGCGGGTGACCCGGAAGGTGTGGTGTTCCAGGACCTCCATGCCGGGGAAGAGCTTGTCCAAGTGGACGGCGATGACTTCTTCGAGGGCGATGAACCGTGCCACCCGGCCTGCCACTGCGCCGGCGCGGGGACCGTCGATGGAGATCAGGCGCGGCAGCTGGTCCGGCACCTTGACGCGGGCGAACAGTTCCTTGTCGCTGACCGGGTTCCGCACCACCACGGCCAGGTTCAGGGAAAGCCCGGAAATGTACGGGAACGGGTGGGCCGGATCCACCGCCAGCGGCGTGAGGATGGGGAAGACCTTCTCGGCGAACATTGCGCTCAGCTGCTGCTTGGCGGCGTCGTCCAGTTCGTCCCAGTGCATCAGGTGGATGTGCTCATAGGCCAGTGCCGGGCGGATCTGGTCTGCGTACACCTGCGCGTGCCGCTGCTGCAGCCGGTGTGCTTCCTCGCTGATCCTTTCCAGGACCTCCACGGGGCTCAGTCCAGCAGGGGAGGGGACGGCCAGGCCCGTGGCGATGCGGCGCTTCAGGCCCGCCACCCGGACCATGAAGAACTCGTCCAGGTTGGACGCGAAAATCGACAGGAAGCTGACGCGTTCCAGCAGGTGCAGGGAGGGATCTTCGGCAAGTTCCAGGACCCTGGAGTTGAAGGCGAGCCAGCTCAGTTCACGGTCCAGGAAGCGGTCGGGGCGGATGTCACCCTCGGGCTGCAGGTTCGGCGCAAATTCCGGAATGTCAATGCGGTCCTGGGTGGCCCGGGAAGCCGGTACTTCGGAGGAACCGAAGCGGGCGCGTACAGGAACCGCAACATCCTGGGACGTGGCTGTTCCGGAAGGTTCCGGGTTCATGGCATCTCCTTTACCTGGCGCTTGGTGCTGGTGCTTCCGGCCCGCGCGGTCTTGTTTCAACCTTACAAGCATTCATTGCCGCGAAACCCTCGATTTCCGGGTACTCCGGCGCCCATGTCAGTCGACTGGACTAACCGGCCGCCACCGGCCCGTACATCACATCCATGTCCCAGCGGGTAAACCCCAGGCGGCGGTACAGGGAAACGGCGGGTGCATTCTCCGCGTCGGTGTACAGCATCACGGCGTGCAGCCCCTGCTCCTGGAGGTGCCGGATCCCCGCGACGGTGAGCGCCTTGCCCAGCCCCATGCCCTGTGCCTCCGGCGCCACGCCCACCACATAGACTTCGCCGATGGCGGGGTGCGGGCCGTGCTGCGGGTGCACCTTGGTCCAGTGGAAGCCCAGCAGCCGCCCGCGGGCGTCCTCGGCCAGGAGGAAACCCGCGGGGTTGAACCAGTCCTCGGCCATGCGTGCCTCAAGGTCCGCCCGCGTGAGGTTGCCCTGCTCCGGATGGTCTGCGAAGGCCGCCCTGTTGACCTCCAGCCACGCCTCCTCATCCTGCCCGGGCACAAAGGCGCGGAGCGTTACCCCCTCCGGGAAGCCGGCGTCGGGAAGGTCAGCGCCCGCCGTCGTCATCCGCATCTTCCACAGTTCACGCACGGGCGCATAACCGTACCGGGCGGCGAGATCCGCGGCGGCCTCATGGTTGCCGTGGGACCAGGCCTTCAACCCGTCCAGCCCCCGGGTTTCAACCAGGGCGCCCACCAGGCGGTCGGCCACGCCCTGGTTGCGATAGGAGGGGTGGACGGCGATCTCCAGGATTCCGCTGCCGTCCGCTTCCTCGACCACGACGGCGAAGCCCGCCAGGTCCTGCCCCGTGGCGGGATCCGAGTCCTCATCAGGGGCGTATAGCGCCAGGGTCAGCAGCGAGTGTGCTGTGGAATCGCCGGCGCGCATGGTCACCAGGGTCTGTTCCGAGATGGACGGATTGCCGTCGGACTCTTCGGCCGCGGCAAGCAGGTCGCGGCAGTCTTTCAGGAGCTGCTGGTCAACGCCGCCTCGGACAACATGGACGGGCCACTTCTCAGGGTGCGCAGGAGTCATGAAGCAAGGCTATACGGGTTGGAGGCCCGCCACTCAGGCCTCGGTGAGCTCGTCTTCCTGCTGCCGCACCAGCGTGAGGCGGTAGCCCACGTTGCGGACGGTGCTGATGAGGTTCTCATGGTCGGCGCCCAGCTTGGCGCGCAGGCGCCGGACGTGGACGTCCACGGTGCGGGTGCCGCCGTAGTAGTCGTAGCCCCACACCTCGGTGAGGAGCTGCTGGCGGGTAAATACCCGGCCGGGATGTTGGGCGAGGTATTTCAGGAGTTCGAACTCCTTGAAGGTCAGGTTCAGCGGAGCACCGTTCACGCGGGCGGTATAGCTGGCTTCGTCGATGACCACGCCGGCGGCGCGGATTTCGCTTGGCGCGTCTTCCTGTTCAGGCACGGCCCGGGCCACCGACAGCCTGATGCGCGCTTCCACCTCGGCGGGGCCGGCCGAATCCAGGACGATATCGTCCACAGCCCAGGCAGAGGAAACGGCCGCCATGCCGCCTTCAGTGAGGATCAGCACCAGCGGGGCGCTGAGGCCGGTGGCCTTCAGGAGCTGGGTGAGCGAGCGGGCGCCCACCAGGTCCTTCCGCGCGTCCAGCAGGACGATGTCGCAAGGGTCTGTTTCCAGCAGGGCCGTGGGCTCGGCGGGGAGGATATGGACCCGGTGGTTCAGCAATTCAAGGGCAGGCAGGATGTCGACCGAAGTGCCGGTGCTGTTCGTCAGTAACAGGATGTGCGACATAGTTCCTCCAAGGGCCGTCCGCGCATCATTGGGCGACTGAACCGGATTTCCACCGGCGGGTACTGGCTCCCGTAAGGGTTTCCGGCCGGCGTGGAAAGCTGCCGGCCAGCCACCCCGGCAGGGCGCTTAGTTGAGCCTTGAGTATACCCGCCACCCCCTGCGGAACCAGAGATGCACGCGCTGTAACGGGACGTTTTGCGACATATCCCGTTCATATAAGGCAGGATTGAGCTAGGGCGGAACGCCCTGCCAGAAAGGGGCTCTGCCCCAGGTCGACGCCAGGATGGGATTGCAGCGCAGTGAGTGCAAACGCTAAGCAGAGGCAGGCTCCCGCATGACGGCGGATCTGCAGGCACCCGTTCGTTCGCTCGGCTCCTGGACCATCGGCCTGGTGGGAATCGCAGGTCTCGCGGCCATCATCGCCGGTGTCTACACCACCAGGGAAGCCCTGCTGGTCGTGGCGGTCCTGATCGCCGCCACGGTGGGCATCGGCTGGCCCCACTTCCTGCGCATTCCGGCCAAGAAGACGCTCGCAGCAGTCATTGCCCTGCCCGGCGCAGCTTCCGCAATCGCCGCTGCGGTGGTGCCCGCACCCGGTTTCCTCGACTGGACGCCCGGATTCATTGCCCTGGGAATGATGGCAGTCTTCGTGGTGCAGCTCATCCGCGGAACCGGCCAGGCGCAGCGTCTTGAGTCCACGCTCGGCTGCTGTGTGGGCGTCCTGCTGTCCTGCCTTGGCTCAGGATGGGTTGCCGGAGCCAGGTTCAACGGTGTGCGCGAGATGCTCCTGGTCGCGGCCATCAGTGCCGCAGTGGCGTTGATCACAGGACTCATCCGGTGGCCCGACAGTGTGGTGGCGCCGCTGGGCATGGTCCTGGCCGGGCTGGCGGGGCCGCTCGCGGGCCTGGTGCTCTCTGACATAGAGGTCCTTCCCGCCGCCATTTTCGGCGTCGTGGTAGGTGCCGTGCTGGCCAGTTTCCGCCGGATGGCCACCCTCCGCGGTGCCCCGCTGAACGTTCCTGCGGCGCTCGGTATGGGGCTGGCGCCCGTCTCCGCGGTGGGTTCCCTTGCCTACTTCATAGACAAACTACTCATCTACTAACGCGTTAGGATGGCATCATGTCCGTACTTGCTTTTGAAATCTTCTTCCTTGTCCTGCTCGGCATCGCCAGCCTTTCGATGGCATGGTTTGCCGGCTTTGTGGTCTACCGCCTCTTCAAAGGCCAGAAGTAGACCGAACTTTCCGGAGCTAGCTGTATCTCGAGGTAATTGCCGTGCCCATTGAGATTCCTACGGATCTGACCCCTGAACTCGTTCCCCTTTCCTGGCTCATCGGTGAGTGGGAAGGCCGCGGCCGGCTCGGCAGCGGGGACGAGGACTCGGAGCATTTCATGCAGCACGTTTCCTTCACCCACAACGGCCTGCCGTACCTTCAGTACCGTGCGGAAAGCTGGCTGACCGACGACGAAGGCACCCGCCTGCGGCCGCTCACTGTCGAGACCGGCTTCTGGGCGCTGGAGCGCAAACAGCTGGACGCCGATGGCGGGCCGGGCCTCATCCCGGCGGACATCGTGCCTGCCTTGAAGAGTGCCGATGAGGTGGAGGCCCTGCGCAACAGCGAGGGCGGCTTCGACATCTCGGTGTCCATCTCCCATCCCGGCGGCATCTCGGAGCTGTACTACGGGCAGATCAAGGGCCCCCAGATCCAGCTCACCACGGACATGGTGATGCGGGGCAGCCATTCCAAGGACTACAGCGCCGCTACCCGCATCTTCGGGCTGGTGGACGGCAACCTGCTGTGGCGCTGGGACGTGGCAACCGGGGGAGAAGGCGGCAAGGGCCTGGAAGCCCACGCCTCGGCCTTCCTGAAACGGGTTTCGTAACCAAAGGAGCGCTGCCGTGGGAACAGTCGAAGGCCTGAAGGACTACGGTGACCTGAAGGCCGTCTTCTTCAACGGCACGCTCAAGAAATCCCCGCAAACGTCCAACACCGACGGCCGGATCAACATCAGCCGGCGGATCATGGAAAAGCACCTGTACGCCCACTCCGGCGAACTCAACAGCAAGGGCCAGTGGGCGTTCTACCCCAAGGTGGGCGGCTGCCTGACTACCGGCAACGAGGACGGGATCAAGCACTGCTCCATGAACATCCTCGACAGCCTGCAGCACATCGGTTTCAGCAGGCCGACGCCGGGTGGTTCGGACCCGTGGGGCCGACGCCGGCGGCCTGCCCGCCTACGGGAACCTGCCGCAGGATGGTCCGCCAGGACCCGGTTCGATTTCGAAAACCCGGAATATCGCTAGCCTCCAAGGACTTCTACTTCATATGACTATTCCCAGCCCTCTGTTGTCGCGCCCCGGCGCCGTTGAGGCGGCCGGCGTGGACGCCGGCGTCGCGGCCCACTACGGCGAGCCCCTGCGCGAACAGCGTGCCCTGGCCGCCGGAACCGCCGTCGTTGACCTCTCCCACCGCGGTGTAGTGACCGTCACCGGTCCGGACCGGCTGAACTGGCTCAACACCCTCTCCTCGCAGCAGGTCACCGGCCTGGCGCCGGGCGAGTCCAGCGAGTTGCTGCTCCTGAGCGTGCAGGGGCGGATTGAGTTTGATGCGCGGGTGGTTGACGACGGCGGGACCACCTGGCTGATTGTCGAGGGCGCCGAGGCAGCGCCGCTGGCGGAGTTCCTCAACAGGATGAAGTTCATGCTGCGGGTTGAAGTGGCGGACGTCTCCACCGGGTGGGCTGTTGTGGGCAGCACCAGGGCGGTCCCGGAATGGTCGGGCCTGCTCGCCTGGCAGGACCCGTGGCCGCATGTCAGCGCCGGCGGCTTCTCCTATGCCACGGTTGCCGAGACCGACCATCCGGGACTGGAGCGTCCCTGGTTTGAATACCTTGTCCCCGCGGCAGCCCTGGAGGAGACGCTCGCAGGGCGCCCCCTCGCCGGTACCCTCGCGGCCGAGGCCCTGCGCGTGGCCGCCTGGCGGCCCCGGATCGGTGCCGAGACGGATGACAAGACGATCCCGCACGAACTTGACCTCCTCCGCACCGCCGTGCACCTGGCCAAGGGCTGTTACAAGGGGCAGGAGACCATTGCCCGCGTCCACAACCTGGGACATCCGCCGCGGCGCCTCGTGTTCCTGCAGCTGGACGGATCGCAGCACACCCTGCCCGCGGCCGGCAGCCCCGTCCTGGTGGGCGACCGGAAGGTGGGGACGGTGACCTCGGTGGCCCAGCACTACGAAATGGGCCCGGTTGCGCTGGCGGTCATAAAACGTTCAGTGGCCCCGGATGAGATACTGACGGTTCTGGACGGGGACGAGCCATACCCCGCCAGCCAAGAACTCATCGTCGCCCCCGACGCCGGCCAGGTGGTGGGGCGCCAGACCGGATTCCTCAGGGGGCCACGCTGATGACTGACAACGCCGCACCAACCGCCGGGACCGACGACGACGCCGTCGCCCTGGCCCACACTCTCTTCGAGGCGGCCAGGGAGGGCAACACCGACCTGTTGCGCGCCTACCTTGAGGCAGGCGCACCGGCCAACCTGACCAACTCCGCCGGGGACTCCCTCCTGATGCTGGCCGCGTACCACGGCCATGCGGATGCGGTGCGGCTGGTCCTCCAGCACGGCGCAGACGCCAACACGCCCAATGACCGCGGCCAGACACCGCTGGCGGGGGCGGCATTCAAGGGCTATCCCGAAGTAGCCCGTGTGCTGCTGGACGCCGGCGCGGATCCTGACGCCGGCTCCCCTTCCGCCCGTGCCGCGGCACAGATGTTTGCGCGCCAGGAGATCCTCGACCTCCTCGGCTAGCCATCTTCCGGGTCTGCCCGGCCAACACCCTGAAAGATAACCGAGTGGAAAACGTAGCAAAGCCCTGGCCTGCCCTGTGGTCCCTGGTGATCGGGTTCTTCATGATTCTGATCGACAGCACCATCGTCTCCGTGGCCAACCCCGTGATCATGGAGGGCCTGGGCGCGGATATCAACTCGGTGATCTGGGTGACCAGCGCCTACCTGCTGGCGTACGCGGTGCCGCTGCTGATCACCGGCAGGCTCGGCGACCGCTTCGGACCCAAAAAGCTCTACCTTCTGGGCCTGGTGGTGTTCACCCTTGCCTCGCTGTGGTGCGGACTGGCCGGGAACGTGGAGACCCTCATCGCCGCACGCGTGCTGCAGGGCCTGGGTGCGGCCATCATGACGCCCCAGACCATGGCCGTGATCACCCGGATCTTCCCGCCCGACCGGCGCGGGGCAGCCATGTCGGTCTGGGGAGCCACCGCCGGGATGGCCACCCTTGTGGGACCCATCCTGGGCGGCGTCCTGGTGGACGGGCTGGGCTGGCAGTGGATCTTCTTCATCAACCTGCCCGTCGGCGTCGTGGGCTTCATCCTGGCGCTGCGGAACGTTCCCGCCCTCAGCACCCACCAGCACAGGTTCGACATCCCGGGCGTGGTGCTCAGCGCCGTCGGACTCTTCCTTCTGGTCTTCGGCATCCAGGAGGGCGAGACGTACAACTGGGGCACCATCGTCGGACCCGTCAGCGTGTGGAGCCTGATCATCGCCGGCCTGGTTGTGCTGACGGGCTTTGTGGTGTGGCAGCGGTACAACAAGGGTGAGCCGCTGCTGCCGCTGGGGCTGTTCCGCGACCGGAACTTCTCGCTCGCCAACCTGGGGATCACCATGGTGGGCTTCACCGTCACGGCATTCATGCTGCCGCTGATCTTCTACTACCAGATGGTCCGCGGCCTGACACCCACGCAGTCAGCCCTGCTGATGGTGCCTATGGCCCTCATTTCAGGCGGGCTGGCACCGGTGGTGGGGAAGGTGGTGGACCGGATCAACCCCAAGTACCTGGCCGCGGCCGGCCTGATCCTGATGGCCGTTGCCTTGGCGTGGAACGCGCTCCTGATGCAGCCCGGAACGCCCATCCTGCTCTTCCTGCTGCCCAGCGCCGTCCTGGGGTTTGCGAACGCCGGCATCTGGGCGCCGCTCAGCACTACTGCAACCCGTAACCTTCCGCCCCGCCAGGCCGGGGCTGGCTCAGGTGTCTACAACACCACCCGGCAGTTCGGGGCGGTGCTGGGCAGTGCAGCCATCGCCGTGCTGATCCAGGCACGGCTCGCGGCTGAACTGCCCGCTGGAGGACCGGCCGGCACGGCAGGCGAAGGGATGGCTCTCAGCGGCACTCTGCCGGAAGCCCTCCATAGCGGATTCTCGACGGCGATGGGCCAGTCCATCCTGCTGCCCGCCGCGGTGGTCCTGGCCGGCGCTGCGGTGGCGCTGTTCTTCGCGAAACCCCAGCCGGTCCAGGGCTGGGGCACGGCAGCGCCCGTATCAACCAAGGTGGACGCTGGTCTGGATTCCGCCGGCTGAAAGGCCAAGTTTCCGGGCAAGCGCCAGCGCTCCGGTGTTGCTGACGTCCGTTCGCCACTGCAGCGTCAGCCCGGCTGCCAGTGCTTCATGGGCCGCGATGGAAGCGGCCAGCGTCCCGAGCCCCTGGCGGCGCCATTCCGGGTCCACCAGGACACCCAGGTGCGCCAGCAGGCCCTCCCATTCCGTGTAGGCCCCGCAGGCAAGGGGGATTCGCCGTCCCTCAACCTCGTGGACGAGGGTGTAGCGGTTTTCCAGGTCCGAGAGGCCAACCTCGTTGACGTCGTCCGGCGGGCACCGGCCCTCCAGTTCGATGGCCTCGGGGTTGCCGTGCGAAACGGTCATCTCCCCAGCCGGCTGCTTGAGCGGCAGGTCGTCGGCGAAGAATAGGGCTGCGGCGCCCAGGCCGTGCCCGCCGTGGGAGCGGGTCAGGGTCAGGAGGGTTACGTGCTGCGCCATCTCCTCGTCCGGGATGCCCGCCGCGGCGTCAATGACCCACTGCGGTCCCACCAGGGCGGAACTGCCGAAGAGGCGCAGGAACTCCACCGTCCGGGCCGATTCGTCAGCCCGGACCACGCGTTGGCCGGAAGCGAGGGCTTCCCCGAAGGCGTCGTCGTCCAACCCGAGGCGTCGTGCCCACGCAAGCTGGATGATGGCAGCGGAACCGGGGTCAAGTGTCATGTTCCCAGCCTAGGGCGACCAGACCGCTCAACCGGGCAGGACAGCTCAGCCGAAGAGGACGGCGGCTTCGTCGTAGCGCCGCTGGGGGACGGTCTTGAGCTGGCCCAGGGCGTCCTGGAAGCCGACGTGTTCGATGTCCGTTCCCTTCAGGGCCACCATGGTGCCCCAGTAGCCTTCCACCACTGAGTCGATGGCGGCCATGCCGAGGCGGGTGGCCAGGACCCGGTCGAAGGCGGAGGGGACGCCGCCGCGCTGGATGTGGCCCAGGATGGTGGCGCGGGTTTCGATGCCGGTCCGGGCTTCAAGCTCCGGGGCCAGCTGATCGGCAATGCCGCCCAGGCGGGGACGGCCGAACGTGTCGAGGCCACGTTCGGAGTGCGGGGTTTCCATATGCTCCGGAACGAAGCCTTCGGCCACCACTACCAGGGGTGCGCGGCCGCGGGCGTGGGCTTCGTTCACCCACTCGGTGATCTGTTCGATGCTGACCTTCTGCTCCGGGATGAGGATGGCGTGGGCGCCTGCGGCCATGCCGGCGTGCAGCGCGATCCAGCCCACGTGCCGGCCCATGACTTCGGCGATCATGCAGCGGTGGTGGGATTCGCCGGTGGTGCGGAGCCGGTCGATGGCTTCGGTGGCGATCTGCACGGCGGTGTCGAAACCGAAGGTGTAGTCGGTGGCGTCAAGGTCGTTGTCCACCGTTTTGGGGACGCCGACGATCTTCAGCCCGGCGTCCGTGAGGCGCTTGGCGGCGGCCAGGGTTCCCTCACCGCCGATGGCGATGATGGCGTCGATGCCCAGGCGGTCCATGTGGGCCTTGATGACCTCGGGGCCGCCGCCGTTCTCGAACGGGTTGGTGCGCGAGGTGCCGAGGATGGTGCCGCCCTGCTTGGCGATGCCACGGACCATGGTGCGGGGGATGTCAATGATGTCGCCCTCCACCACGCCGCGCCAGCCGTCGAGGAATCCGACGAACTCGTGGCCGTGGATGGCGATGCCTTTCAGTACGGCGCCGCGGATCACCGCGTTCAATCCGGGGCAGTCGCCACCGCTGGTGAGGATTCCAATTTTCATGTTTCGGCTCAAATCCTGGGAGAGGGTTTACAGGCAGAGCGCCACGCTGAGCTCATCTAGAAGTGTAGTGGGAGGTGTGGGGTACGACACAAACTGGTTACAAAGCGCCCGTCCGCCGGCAACACAACAGCCCCTGCCCGGTGGGGGCAGGGGCTGCAGTGAGTCAGGGACGGTTCAGTGAGCGCCGCTCCAGGAAGGTCTGGAGCGGGATCACGTTGCGCTGGTCCGGAAGGACCGCCCACGCCAGGAGGTAGAAGACGACGGCGGGTCCTGGCAGCAGGCAAAACACCAGGAATGCGATCCGGACGTAGGCCACATCCACGTTCAGCTTTGCGGCGATACCGCCCAGGACCCCGCCGAGCCAGCGCTGCGGGCCGCGTTTCAGGCCGAGGCCCCTGACGATGCTGAAAAACTTGTCCATGGTTCAAGACTTCCCTGTTGTTGGTTCGTTGTCACGTTTGCGGGCCGACAGCAGGCCGCCCACCACCAGCGCGGCGCCGGCTCCGATCATAAGGCCGATCAGGACGTAGGTGCCGTTGAGGGTCACGATGCCCAGTTGTGCCACGATGATCAGGGCCGCCAGGGCCAGGACAATGAGTCCCCACACCACCGTGCCCACCCGGGCGGGTGCCGTTCCTGCATCGGTGCTTGCCACCGTCGGGACATCCGTGGAGTAGGAGCCAGGGGTCCGGGGCTCGGGGGCCTGGTTGCTGTTGCTCATTTCAGTTGCCTTCCTCGATGGTGACGTTGCTGAACGTGCCGTCGATCTGGACCACCAGGCGGCTGCCGGGCTCGTCTGTGTTGTAACTGCTTTCGCGGGTGGTGGTGCCGCCGCGCTGTCCGGTCGCCTCATTGAGGTTTCCCATGGTCATGTCCGCCTTGATCTCCACGGGCACGTTCTCCGGGATGACCACAGTCACGTTGCTGGCGGTGATGTCCAGCGGAATGACGACGTCGGACGTCAGCGGGGCGTCGTCGGCCAGGTTGGTGAGGTCCACGGTTCCCCGTCCGGCCGTGACGTCGTACCCGTCCCGGGCCTCCGCGATGGTTGCCGGGCTCCAGTTGACCTGCTGGAACCGGACCCGGTCGCCGTCGCCCACCACGTTGTACACACCACCTGTGACCAGCGCGATGACGGCGAAGAGGCTCAGGACCCCTGCCGTCCTGCCGCGGATGCCGGCCAGCAGGATGCCCAGGCCCAGGACGGCGGCTGCACTTGCCCAGACGATCGCGTTGGCGGAATCGCCCAGGTCGATCACGTTGGTGACATCCAGGGCCTTGAGGCCGCCGCCCACCAGCAGCGCCGCGCCGGTTGCGATGGCGACTGCCGGGG
>NZ_JBNHFD010000065.1:0-21484 GCF_059089865.1 Arthrobacter sp. Y3221157 | reverse complement strand
GCCGGCGACGCCGTCGCCCGGCAGATCCTCGACCGCCTCGCCGGCCGGATGGCACGGGTGGTGGGCGCTGTCGCCACGCTGCTGAACCCGGAGCTCGTGGTAATCGGCGGGGCCGTGGCCAATTCGGCGGACATGCTGCTTGAGGCCATTACCGAACGCCTGGCGCAGTTCACCGCCACTCCCCCGCGGGTAGCCGTCTCACCCCTGGGCGACTCCATGGTCACGGTCGGCGCCGTGCGCCGGGCCCTCGACTACGTGGAGCAAAACTCCCTGGACCTGGAGCTCACGGCCGCCGGCTAGGAAGAACCCAGGGCGGCGGCAACCGGAAGCGAGCCGTCGCGGAACTCGATGGTCCGGCCGGCCGTTTCCGGCATCTCAATCACGGCTGCGGCCACGCTGGCAGTGTTGTCACGGGACGTTGCCGCGCTGCCGTCCCGGGGCGGGTCCACGTCGATGCGGCCGGTGCCCGGATTGTCCGTCAGCGACCCCGGTCCCAGGATGGTCCATGCCAACCCTGTGCCACGCAGGTAGTCGTCAGCTGCCGCCTTTGCCTCCGCGTAGGGGAAGAAGCTGTTGCTTTCGGGCACTCCGTGGTCCTTGCCGGCCCCCAGGTAGGAGACCATGACGTACCGGTCCACCCCGGCGTGGGCTGCGGCCTCCATGGAGCGGATGGCGGCGTCCCGGTCCACGGCATACGTGCGCGCCGGGTTGCCGCCGCCTGCACCGGCAGACCAGACCACCACGTCATGGCCCTGCAGCGCCTCCGCGAGTTCCGCCGTCGTCGCATGTTCCACGTCCAGGACCGACGGCGTTGCTCCCGTCTGCGCCACATCTGCGGCGTGGTCCGGGTTGCGGATGAACGAGGTGACGCTGTGCCCCTCGTCCGTGAGGAGGGCTGACAGGCGGAGGGCCACTTTGCCGTGGCCGCCGATGATTGCGATTCGGGTCATGGACCCATTCTGCCCCTCAGGCTATGCAGCGGTAGCGCAAATAGACCACGCCGTTGCCGAACCGCCGCTCATCCAGGAGTTCGAGCCTTGTCTCCAGTCCGTCCGGGAAGAAGCCCAGGCCGCCACCCACTGCAATGGGGTTGAGGAAGAGCTGGCATTCGTCCACCAGACCGGCTTCGAGCGCCCGGGCAGCCAGCGTGGGGCCGCCGATGCCGATGTTCCGGTCAGTGTTTGTTTTCAGGGCCCGGACGGCATCGAGGCTGAATGCCCGTTCCACCCGGGTCCGCGCCGCGGACACCCCAGCCAGGGAGGTGGAGTAGACAACCTTGTCTGCCCCCTGCCAGATGCGGGCGTAGTCCTGGATCACCGGCGGGTCGCCGGCGGTGCCCATTGTTTCCCAGGCGGACATAACCTCGTAGATTCTGCGGCCGAGCAAGTACGTCCCGACGCCGCGCTCGAGGTCGTTCACGAAGGCGTGGACCTCCTCGTCGGGTGCGCTCCAGTCGAACCTGCCGTTCCGGTCCGCGACGTAGCCGTCCAAGGAGGTGATGCCGGAATAGATCAGCTGGGCCATGGAGTCATTCTGCCCGTGAATCCCGTCCCAAGACAGGAGTCTGCGGTCCGGGCGCCTCCTCACGCTTTGCGCGTCACCAGGTACTGCTGTACCAGGGTCCAGAGGTTGGAGACAGTCCAGTAGATGAGGACACCAATGGGGAAGATGATCCCGCCGGCTCCGAAGATGACCGGCAGGATGTAGAGGAGGATTTTTTGCTGGCGGAGCAAGGGATTCTCCGGGTCCTGGCCGGCCAGGCTGCGTGCCATGACGAGTTTCTGGGTGACGAACTGGCAGGCCGTCATGGCCAGGATCATGGCGACGGCGAGGATGGCCACTGCGGCCTGGTTACCGCCTCCGCCGTGCAGCAGGGACGCGGACAACGGTGCGCCGAAAATGCTGGAGGCGTCAAACTGGGCGGCCTGGGCGGAGTTCAGGGTTCCGATGCCCTCATCCCTGGCCGCCGCGCCGGAAATGCCGGAGAGGACCTGGAACAGGGCCAGGAAGAACGGCGCCTGGATCAGCAGGGGAAGGCAGGCAGAAAACGGATTGGTGCCGTGCTTCTTGTAGAGGGCCATCTGTTCCTGGGCCATGGCCTGCCGGGACAGCTGGTCAGTTTTGCCCCGGTACTTTTCCTGGAGCTCCTTCAGGTCCGGCTGCAGGAGCCGCATGCGGCGCTGGGCCCGGACCTGCGCAAGGAACACGGGGATCAGGGCCGCGCGGATGACCAGTACCAGCCCGATGATGGACAGTGTCCACGTCCAGCCGCTCCCCGCCGGCATTCCGATGGCGGTCAGGCCGCCGTGGAACGCCAGCATGATGACGGAAACGAGCCACCGGAAGGGTTCCATCACCTCATTGAAAAAGTCCACCACAGTCCCCCGTCCGCCGCCTGCTGCAAAACTACGGCGAAACGGGGAAGTTGTCACGGATGGGAAGCGGGGCCGGCGAGGGTCACCGGCCCCGACCGAAGCTGCGGATGTAGCCGGGACCGTGCTCTAGGACGGAAACAGCAGGAACGCTATGGGGGTCACAAGGATCAGCGTCAACGCGACCCGCTGGAACCAGATAACCACCAGCTTCCAGACCGGGATGGGAATTTCCGTAGCCATGATGCAGGGAACCAGGGCGGAGAAGAAGATGATTCCGGACACGGACACAACGCCTACCACGAACTTGACCACTGGGACCGCCTCCGCCGCAAGGAGCGCGGGAAGGAACATTTCTGCAACACCAACGGCGCTGGCCTTTGCTACGAGCATGGGTTCGGGCAGCTGGAGCGCCCAGGTAAAGGGATAGAAGAGGAAGCCCAGCCAGTCGAAGACCGGGGTGTAAGTCGCAAGGACCAGCCCCAGCAAGCCAATGGAAAGGATGGAGGGGAGGATAGCCATCGCCATCAGCAGGCCGTCCCTGACGTTGGTCCATACGTTGACCGCGAGCGAGGGTGCTGCCTCCACAGTTTGGCGGGCTTCACGCCAGGCGACCGAGAGGCGGCGTCCGGAAACGTCCTCTTCAGGCTGCGGTACGGCTTCGGGGTGGTATTCGTCCGGGATGCTGTTCAATGGCCAGATCCGGACCGTGATGGCCGTGACCACGAATGTGACCAGGAAGGTGATCCAGAAGTAGGCGGTCCACTGGCCCATCAGGTCCAGGGTCTTGGCCACAATGACCATAAAGGTGGCGGAAACAGTGGAGAATCCTGTGGCAATGATGGCAGATTCACGGGCCGTGTACTTGCCCTCTTTGTAGACCCGGTTGGTGATCAGGAGGCCAAGCGAATAGCTGCCCACGAAGGATGCAACCGCATCAATCGCGGACCGCCCCGGCGTCCGCCAGATCGGACGCATCACGCGCTGGACAAGGACACCAATGAACTCCAGCAGGCCATAGCTGACCAGCAGTGCAAGGAACACGGCACCGATGGGGACAAGGAGCCCCACGGGGATTACCAGCTTTTCAAAAAGGAACGGCCCCATGCCGGGTTCAAACAGCCATGCCGGCCCCACCCTGAAAACCATCATGAAACCCACCACCATCCCCACCACTTTCAGTAGCGAGAAAACCACCTCCACCGCGGACCTCTTCCACGTTCCGGCAACGAACGGGTAACCGGCGCCCGCAACGATGACGGCCAGGGCATAGAAGGGCAAAACCGGGCCGATGCTCGCCTGGAGAAAGGAGACGATGTGGTCCAGCATGATCGTGTTTTTTCCGGCGATCGTCACCGGCACAAAAAACATGAATGCACCTATGCCGCTGTACACGAATAGCTTCCAGATGTGGCGTGATGCAGTGCGTGGGGCCTCAGAAGTGATGGCCATGGGTCTGTCTCCTGACATTCTTGCCGGCCCGTACCGGCGCGGCATTTTCTTGAATAGAACCATCGCACCGTGAATCCAGGACAAGGACAATGGAATCCACGGCATAGCAGTCCCATATATGAGATTCAGGTCACGGGTGGTGTTTTTTAAAATGGATGAACCAGGGAGTTCTCTGCGATCGCTCCGGATCCTGAGCTACCTCGCAACGCAGGCAAATCCCGTTCCTGCCGCCAGGATCGCCGAGGCTGTTGGCTCACCAAGGTCCTCCACCTTCCGGCTTCTCCGCGGAATGCAGACGTTGGGCTACGTAGCCCACATCCCTGAGGAGCAGTCCTACGCCTTGGGGGTCGCGGCCCTGGAAATCGGCCAGGCCTTTGCAATCCAGGCCCCGTTGGCGAGGTACGGCCGTCCAGTCCTGGCCCGTTTAGTTGCCAGTGTTGGTGAAACGGCACACCTGGCGGTCCTTCATGGCCACGAAACGCTCTATATCCACGAACAGACCGCTCCCCTGCGGGCGCCGCTAGTCACGGCGAAGGACGTCCGCCTGCCGGCGCACCTGACGGCGTCGGGAAGGGCGATTCTCGCCAGCCTGGGCCATGACCAGCTGAGGGCGCTGTTCCCGTCCAATTTTGCCTTTATCCAACGGACCGGCCGGGGCCCGCGGACCTACGCCGAGCTGGCCCAGCAGCTGGCTGCTGTCCGCAGGCAGGGGTTCGCGCGCGAGTTTGGCGAGGTGACTGAAGGGCTGACGTCCGTAGCCAAAGCTGTCCGCGACAGGAGCGGGCGGGTAGTGGCTTCAATTGCCGTGACCCACACTTACGACACACAAGCAGCCCCAGCTCCGCCCTCCATTGAAGGCACGCCCGAGGACCTAATCCTGCCTGCCCTGGAACGCGCGGCCGTGGAGCTCAGCCGCAGGCTGGGGTGGGATCCGGATCGCAGGAGGTGACTTTCTCCGCTGGCAACAAAAAGCCCCCGGAATCTCGGGGATTCCGGGGGCTTGTCCTGTAGCGGTGGGGAGGCTCGATCTCCCGACCTCACGATTATGAGTCGTGCGCTCTAACCAACTGAGCTACACCGCCACGAATGAGAAAAACCTGTGTCAAGCCGGTCAAACCGCCTTGACACAGGCCCTCATTCAGAGCCCCCCACCGGAATCGATCCGGTGACCTCGTTCTTACCAAGAACGCGCTCTACCACTGAGCTAGGGGGGCAACGAGTAAATACTCTACCGGAAGATTCAGCTCCCAACAAATCGGCACAAGGCGGCCCCGGCAAGCGGTGAAACACCTGCTTTTCGCCGCCTCCTTAGCCCCGGTTTCCGCGCCAATACTGGGGTCACGGGCACCATCCAGAGGCGAAACAGGCAGGGTCACACTGGCCGCGGCGCCACAGCTGAACGGAAAATGTGGCAAGCCCCACACCGCTGGAGTTATTGGGCAGATATGGCGACTTGGACGGCCCTGAAGCCGCCATATCTGGACAAAAGCTCCAGGAGGTTAAATGCCGATGGGCCGGCTCGAAAGCCGGCCCATCGCCGTCGTCAATTACCCGGGGTGGCAATCACTCAACGGAAGGCTTACCACTTGCCCTTGCGGTTGTAGTCGCGGTGTCCGCCGTCGTTGCCGTGGCGGGGCTTGCGGGAGCCGTCACCGTGGCCGCCGAAGCGGGAGTCGCCGGCCTGTCCGCGGTCACTGAAGCTGCGCTCCGAGCGCTCGCTGTAGGAGCGTCCGCCACGGTCAGCAGAGGACCGCTCGCCGTCGTTCTTCCGGAACTCCTTCTTGAACCCCCCACTGCCCTTAAAGTTCCCGCCGCGCTCGCCGCCACGGTTGCCCTGGTAGGCGCCGCGTTCCCCGGAGGGCTTGCGGCCGTTGTCCAGCTCGAGGTGGATCAGCTCGCCGCCGATCCGGGTGCGCGACAGGGCGCGCAACTGCTCGGCGCTCAGGTCCGCCGGGAGCTCCACCAGGGAGTGGTCCGACCGGATGTCGATGCCGCCGATCTGTGAGGACGAGATGCCGCCCTCGTTGGCGATGGCGCCCACGATGGAGCCGGGCATGACGCGCTGGCGGCGCCCCACGGCGATCCGGTAGGTGGCGTTGCCCTCGGTCAGGGCGCGGGTGGGTCCACGGGAGCCGAAGCCGTCCTTGGAGCGCTCACGCTTCTGGAACTCGGGAGCTGCCGGCAGTTCCTTCACCAGCAGCGGCTGGCCACCCTGCGCCATCACGGCAAGGGCGGCAGCGATCTCCGAGGCCGGAACGTTGTGCTCTTCCTCGTAGGACGCAATGAGGTCGCGGAATGGAGCGACATCCTCGGAGGCCAGGGTCTCCGTGATCCGCTCGGCGAACTTGCCCAGGCGCAGCGTGTTCACGGTCTCGGCCGTGGGCAGGTGCATCTGTTCCACCGGCTGGCGGGTGGCCTTCTCGATGGAACGCAGCAGGTACTTCTCCCGCGGCGTCATGAACAGGATGGCGTCACCGGAACGTCCTGCACGGCCGGTGCGGCCGATGCGGTGGACGTAGGACTCGGTGTCGTGCGGGATGTCGTAGTTGATGACGTGGCTGATGCGCTCCACGTCCAGGCCGCGGGCCGCGACGTCGGTGGCCACCAGGATGTCGATGCGGCCTTCCTTCAGTGCGTCCACAGTGCGTTCGCGCTGCTGCTGAGGGATGTCACCGTTGATGGCGGCAGCCTGGAAGCCGCGGGACTTCAGCTTGTCGGCGAGGTCCTCGGTGGCCATCTTGGTGCGCACGAAGGCGATGACGCCGTCGAACTCTTCAACCTCGAGGATGCGGGTCATCGCATCGAGCTTGTGCGGGCCCATGACCTGCAGGTACCGCTGGCGGGTGTTGGCGCCGGTGGTGGTCTTGGACTTGACCGAAATCTCGGCGGGGTCGTTCAGGTACTGCTTGGACATCCGGCGGATCTGGCTCGGCATGGTTGCCGAGAACAGCGCCACCTGTCGCTCCGACGGGGTCTGCTGGAAGATCTGCTCCACGTCCTCGGCGAAGCCCATCCGCAGCATCTCGTCAGCCTCGTCCAGCACCAGGTACTGGAGTTCGGACAGGTCCAGGGAACCCTTCGAGATGTGGTCGATCACGCGGCCGGGGGTACCAACGACAACCTGGGCACCACGGCGCAGGCCGGCGAGCTGGGGTCCGTAGGCGGAGCCGCCGTAGACGGGGAGGACGGTGAAGTCGTCGATGTGCTTGGCGTAGGAGGTGAAGGCCTCGGCAACCTGGAGCGCCAGCTCACGGGTCGGGGCGAGCACCAGGGCCTGGGTCTTGCGGGACGGGCCGTTCAGGTCATGCAGTTCGGCCAGGCGGGACAGGGCCGGCACTGCGAATGCTGCAGTCTTGCCGGTGCCGGTCTGTGCAAGGCCTACCACGTCGCGGCCCTCGAGCAGCAGCGGGATGGTGGCTGCCTGGATGGGTGACGGCTTCTCGTAGCCGACATCCTGCAGGGCGGCGAGGACGCGGCCGTCGATGCCGAGGTCGGCGAACTTGACGCCGTCTTCTTCGGTTTCCTGGGCCTTGCCCGCGGGAGCAGCTTCGGCTGCGGAGTCAGTGGCAGCGGGCTCTGCTGCGGGGGCAGCGGCCTCAGCGAATTCGACGGCGACGGTTTCGGAAGTCGCGGCGTCGATGGTTTCGTTCTGGTTTTCGGGCATAGGGGAATATTCCTCATCCATAGGGGGCCAGGCGGCACTACCCAGGGTGAGCGGAGCCGCAGTACATGTGCCGTGGATGCCGGGCAAACATTGACCGGCCGGTCACAGAAGTCCGGCGCTTTCGCAATCCCGTGGCAGGACTTCGCGCTGCATCTCTTGGCTGCTATCCCAGCAGTCTGTACAGCGTTTTCTTCAGCCGGCTCTCCCTATGAAACTGCCCGCATCACAGTTGCGGGCCCCAACACTTGCCAGTCCTGCCTCAAAAATTGGGCAGGAATAAGGGATTTCCGGAGTGGGGGATGTTTCAAGTGTAAGGCACCGGGGCCGCGTCCCCTAAATCAGGGGCCCGACGGCGGCGGTGAGCTTGGGCACATCCGGCACCTCCGCCGTCGGAATTCCCTTGCTTATCAGCCGCGCAGCTGCCGCTGCAGGGCCTCGAACTTGTTGTTGAATTCGGGCTGCTGCAGCCGGATTTCGCCGTCGGCGTCCGCGTCCTTGAGCGCCTCCATCAGCTCAACACTGGGCTCGCTGAACCACTGCCCCACGGTGATGCCGTGGGTGGGAACATAGGTCCGGTGGATGTGGTCTCCGGCCTGGATGCTGCCGGTCCTGATGACCCTCAGGTATGCCCCCACGCGCCCCTCTTCCGTGAAGCGCTTGACCCACTGGCGCTCCCCCAGCCGCCGCTGGAAGGTGGCACAGGGTGTCCGCGGCGAGGTGACCTCAAGTTCGACGTCGAGCCCGATCTTCCAGCGCTCCCCGATGATGGCGGACGTGGCGTCTATCCCGGCCACCCGGAGGTTTTCGCCGAACGAGCCCGGCGGCAGGTCCTGCTGCAGCTGTGCGGCCCAGTAGTCGGCGTCGGCCTGCGAGTACGCGTAAATGGCCTGGTCCGGGCCGCCGTGGTGGACCCGGTTCGCCTGGATGTCGCCCTGCAGGCCCAGCCGGTGCACCTTGACCGGCCCCTCCACCGGGCGCTTGTCGATGGCGGTCACTCCCACGCTCGAGGCATCCGGAAGCAACTGGTGAACACGGCAGACGGCCAGCAGGGACGCGGTTTCCATGGCTCCAGTGTAGGGTCACGCTCCGCGCGCGGAAGGGATGGGCAGCTCTCCCCTGCGGCGTGCTCGCCGCCGGGGCCGGGCAGGGACTACGCTGATTCGAGGATTGCATTTGGGGGTGCAGCGCTGTGCCCAATTCACGTGGATAACTGAGGGGGACGCCGTGGACCCAGACAAGCAGGACCCGAACAAGCCGGATCCGGAGCGCCAGCCCACCGGTGGCGCCCAGCCGGCCGGGGACAGTCCGAAGCCACCCCCGTGGCAGGTACCCAAGCCTGAACTCCGCCCCGAACTGCTCAATGAACCCGTCACCCCGGTGGATCCGTTCGCCCGTGACCGGGAGAGGCAGTTGAACGAGGCGGCCGCCCATAAGAAGCGCTCCCAGCGGCGCACCGTCGTCGTTGGCCTGGGCGTGACAGCACTGCTCGCAGGCACCATCACCGCCGTGGTGGCCAGCAACCAGGATGAGCCCGAATACGCGCAGGTGTGCTTCAACGACGAAACCGGCGAGCGTGTGGAAGACAACAACTGCAACAGCTCGGCAGGCAGGGCCGGCGGGGTCTACGCCTGGTACTTCTTCTCCCGCGGCGCCTATGTCCCGCCGGTAGGGCAGAACCGCTCCACGGCCCCCAACTACACCCGGACCGTGCCCAGCGGCGCGAAGGCCTCCACCGGATACAGCACCCAGGGCGGAACCGTCAGCCGCGGCGGCTTCGGTACCAGCGCCAAGAGCGGGACCAGCGGCGGCGGCGGCAAGGTTTCGGGGGGCTGAACGTGAAGCGGCTGCTGAGCGAACCCCGCCCCGACTGGAAGCAGAAGATCGAGGAACAGGGCCTGGTCTTTTCCACCACCACCATGGATGACGGCCGGAAGATCGAGTACTGGAACGAATCCGCCTACTACGAGTTCAGCATGGACGAGGTGGAAACCCTCGAGGAGACCGCCGAGGAAATGCACCGGATGTGCCTGGAGGCTGCCAAGTTCCTTGCCACCGGGGCCATGGGCACCATCGGGATCGGACCGCAGGCGCTGGAACTGGCCGCCGAATCCCTGCAGGCCGGCGACGTGGACGTCTACGGCCGCTTCGACTTCATCTATGACGGGCAAGGCGGCCCGGCCAAGATGCTCGAATACAACGCCGATACCCCCACCGGCCTGATCGAGGCTGCCGTGGCGCAGTGGTTCTGGCTGCAGGACGTCTTCCCGGGGAAGGACCAGTGGAACGGCATCCACGAGGCACTGATCCGGCAGTGGAAGAAGTTCCAGTACCGCACCGGCATGAGCACCCTGCACGTGGCCCACTCCGAGGTGGAGGAGTCCGGCGAGGACTGGATGACCGCCGCCTACATGCGCGACGTAGCCGGCCAGGCCGGGTGGACCACCATCGGGATCAACATGTCCGATATCGGCTGGGACCCCAACCTCAACCGCTTCGTGGACCTGGACAACTTCATGATCAGCACCATCTTCAAGCTCTACCCCTGGGAGCTGATGATGAAGGAACCGTTCGGTCCCCGCCTCCTGGAACGCGCGCACAACCCGCGCTGGGTTGAGCCGGCCTGGAAAATGCTGCTCTCCAACAAGGCCCTCCTCGCCGCCCTCTGGCACCTGTACCCGGAGCACCCCAACCTGCTCCCGGCCTACCTTGACGGGCCGGGGCCGCTGAAGGAATGGGTGGCCAAGCCGCTCCATGGCCGTGAAGGCGACAACATCCGCATCCATGCCGACGGCGTCAGCCTGGAACAGCCCGGCGGGTACGGCCGCGAGGGCTGGTGCTACCAGCAGTACCACCAGCTGCCCGACTTCGACGGCAACCACCCGGTCCTTGGCCTGTGGGTGGTGGACGGCGAGTCCGTGGGCTGTGGAATCCGCGAATCGGACGGCCCCGTCACGGACTACTTCTGCCGCTTCGTGCCCAACACCATCGACGCGCCGGCGCCGCTCTCGGCCGCGGCCTCCTCCAGCAAAGCAGGTATCGCATTATGAATCCGGTGACAGCATGAGCACAGACATGACGACGGCGGGAGGCCCGGCAGGCGGGCCCGGCGCCCCGGTCCCGGCCAAGGGCCTCCGCGCCGGGATCCTCGACCTTGGCGACTCCGTGATGCTCGGCCTGGCCTCGACGGCGCCGGTGTACTCGCTGGCGGCAACACTCGGATTGATTGTGGCGGTGAACGGGAACTACACTCCCCTGATCCTGCTGTTGGGTTTCATCCCGGTCCTGTTCATCGCCTACGCCTTCCGCGAGCTGAACAGCGCCATCCCGGACTGCGGCACCACGTTCACCTGGTCCCGCCGCGCCTTCGGCCCTTGGGCGGGCTGGCTGGGAGGCTGGGGCGTGGCACTCGCCGGCATCGTGGTCCTGGCCAACCTGGCCCAGGTGGCCGGCCAGTACCTGTGGCTTCTGGCCGGCGACGGCTCACTGGCGGAGAACAAGGTGCTGGTCACCGCCACCGGGGTGCTGTTCATCGCCGTGATGACCCTGGTCAACTACCGCGGCATCCGGCTGGGCGAACACGTCCAGCGGGTACTGACCTATGTGCAGTACATCGCGCTCGGCATCTTTGCGCTGGCGATCATCGTCCGGATTGTTGGGGGCCCGCCCGAGGGCCAGGCGTTCGATCTTGAGTGGTTCAACCCGGTGGGCGCCTTCGCCGACCCCGGGGCCGTGGTCCACGGCGCGCTTCTGGCCCTGTTCATCTACTGGGGCTGGGACACCTGCCTGGCGGTGAACGAGGAAACCGAAAACCCGAGAACCACGCCGGGCCGCGGCGCTGTGATCTCCGCGTTCGTCCTGGTGGCGATCTATGTGTCTGTCGCCCTGCTGGTGATGATGTACGCCACCGTGGGCAGCGAGGGCATCGGCCTGGGGAACGAGGCAAACCAGGACGACGTGTTCGTGGCCATGAAGGACGTGGTGCTGGGGCCTTGGGGCTGGCTGATCGTCGTCGCGGTCCTGGCGTCGGTGTTGTCCTCCACCCAGACCACCATCCTGCCCACCGCCCGCGGCACACTGTCCATGGGCGTCCACGGAGCCCTGCCGGCAAAGTTCGGCGAGGTGCACCCGCGGAACCAGACCCCGGGGTTCTCCACCCAGGTGATGGGTGCGGCGGCGATCGCCTATTACGTGGCCATGAGCTTCCTCAGTGAGAACCTGCTCTCGGACTCCATCAGCGCTATCAGTCTGTTCATCGCCTTCTACTACGCCCTCACCGGCTTCGCCTGCTTCTGGTACTTCCGGGGCACCCTGCGGACGTCGGCCCGCAACCTGTGGTTCCGCGGCATCCTGCCCCTGGCCGGCGCGCTGCTCCTGACCGCCGCCTTCTTCATCTCCGCGGTGCAGATGTGGGACCCCGCCTATGGCGACACCGAGATCTTCGGCGTCGGCGGCGCGTTCATCAGCGGCGTGGTGCTGCTCGCCCTGGGCGTGGTCCTGGCGGTCGTGTGCCGCTTCCTGCCCTCGACCCGCGGCTACTTCACCGTCCCGGCGCAAAAGGGTGAGGTTACCCGGGCGAATTGAGGCCCGCAACCAACAGGGCCCGGTGCCAGTATCAACGGTCAGCCCACCCGGTGGTGCTGGAGCCACATCTCCAACAGGGCCAGCTGCCACAGGACATTGCTGTTCACGGCGGTCCGCTGCGTGTTGGGGTCCGCGAGCAGGTTATTGATGTAGGCCGGTTGGAGGAGTCCGCGCTGCTTTGCCTCAGGCGCATGCAGGGCATCGCGCACCATGGTGGTGAAAGGCTCCTCGAGGTGCCGGAGGGCGGGGACCGGGAAGTATCCTTTAGGCCGATCCACCACGGCCGCGGGCAGCATCTGCCGGCCCAGGTCCTTGAGGATGCCCTTTCCGCCCTGGGAGGCCTTAAGTTCCGGCGGGCAGGACGCGGCCAGCTCCACCAATTCGTGGTCCAGGAACGGGACGCGCGCTTCGAGGCCCCATGCCATGCTCATGTTGTCCAGGCGCTTGACGGGGTCGTCCACCATCAGCAGGTGGGTATCCAGCCTGAGTACGGCGTCCAGTGCTGTCTGCGCGCCGGGTGCGGCCAGGTTGGCGGACAGGACCTCACTGCTGACATCAGAACCGGAGTACCACTCGGGCTCGAGGATGTTCAGCAGCCCTTCATGGCTGTGGTCCACAAAACCGGCAGTGAAGGCTGCCTGCGCTTCGGCGCGCCCCACCGTGGACAAAGGCCGGTGGTAGGCGTATCCGCCGAAGACTTCGTCAGCCCCCTGCCCGCACTGCACCACTTTCAGGTGCTGCGCCACGCTCCTGCAGAGCAGGTGGAAGGCCGTGACGTCGTGGCTGGCCATCGGCTCCGACATCGCACCCACGGCACCGTCAATCGACGGCGCGAATTCGGAGGTGCTGATGTGGAGGCGTTCGTGCCGGGTTCCGAACTCGCGGGCGATGAGGTCTGAGTAAGCGAACTCATTGCCCGTATCCCCGCCGGCCCCGTCGAACCCGATGCTGAAGGTAGAGAGCCCGTGTTGGCCTTCCTCCGCAAGCAGGGCCACCAGGAGGCTCGAATCCAGGCCCCCGGAGAGCAGGACGCCCACCGGCACGTCGGCAACCATCCGCCGTCGCACAGCCGTCTTCAGCGATTCGCGGACCGCGTCCTGCCAATCCACCGCGGACCACCCCGCACGGTCCGGATTCCGTGTGTAGGAAGGCTTCCAGTACTCGCGGTCGTGCCAGCTGCCGTCGGCACGGACGGTACGGATGGTGGCGGCTGGTAGTTTTTGGACGCCGCGCAGGATAGTCCGCGGTGCGGGCACGATCGAGTGCCAGCTCAGGTAATGGTGCAACGCGGTCTCATCGATGGTGGTGTCAATCCCGCCGGAAGCCACCAGCGCGGGCAGGCTCGATGCAAAGCGCAACCTGCCGGGCACATGGGAAACGTACACCGGCTTGATGCCCAGCCGGTCCCGCACCAGCAGGACCTCCCCGCGAGGCGCGTCATACAAGGCAATGGCGAACATTCCCACCAGGTGGTGGACAAACTCCTCGCCCCATTTCCGGTAGGCCTTCAGGATCACCTCGGTGTCGCTGGTGGTCCGGAAGGTGAACTCTAACTCAAGTTCCCTGCGCAATTCCTTGTAGTTGTAGATGCAGCCGTTGAACGTGATGGCCAGGCCGCCGTCGTCCAGCATGGGCTGCGCCCCTGCCTCGGAAAGGTCGATGATACTCAGGCGCTGGTGCCCGAGGGCCACCCAGCCCGACTCCCAGCTCCCCCGCCCGTCCGGCCCCCTCGACGCCATTGCCCCCATCATTGCCAAAACCGGCTCCGGGGAGGCCGTTCTCCCGTTGAAGGCGATTTCGCCGGCTATACCGCACATGGTGCTGTCCCTCGTTCCTGCAATTTACTGCGATCGGTGTGGTTCCTCGCGGGCCGTCCTCATGGTCTTCAACGTGGGAGCGGCGGAACAGGCTTGCTGCATGGGGTCCACTTGCCGGCAGCTGCGGGCGACACGGCAATGGGCCACCTGTTCCAGGCCTGGGAACGATAGCTGGAATAGCCGGTGTCTACGCCTTTGCAGTAGGGGGAGTTTGCACGCGGCGCCACCAACACCGGGAGCGGGCGCACTAGCGCCAGCCCTATTGAAAAGGCGTCTCCCCCAGAAGGGATAGGTTCTTGGACGGTGTTGGACTTGTCATGGAGGCCAGCCATTATTGCTCCTCGGATCTAACCGTGAAGCAATTTCTTAACCTCAGATGCCTTCATACTAAGCATGCTTATTTCGGGGCCGCAAGGCGCGGCACGGCAACACGCCCCGGAAAGAGGGGCCTTCCGTGGCTACCAGGAACGGGTCCGAGGTCCTTGCGGGAATCTTTGCCGTCTGCTGGCGGAACGGCACGCTAGCCGCGAGGCGGCCCGGCAAGGCTGGCATTGATCTCCGCAGTGACGGACGACGTTGCAGCCGGCAGGAGGCGGGACAGGAACTTCCCGCGGGCTGCTTCCACAAGGCCGCGGAACAGGCCGAAGTCCTCGGGGAGTTCCTCAGGATGCCACTGGATGCCCATAGTGAAGGTGTTGGCCGGGTACTCGATGGCTTCCACCACCTGGTCGTCGCTCCAGGCAGAGGCGATCAGCCCCTCGCCCAGCTTGTCTACGGCCTGGTGATGGGCTACGGGAACCGGTCCGGGGTTGGCGCCAATCAGCTGCTCAAGGCGGGAGCCGGGCTTGACCTCCACCGGAATGCGGTTGAAGTTGTAGCCACCTGGCTGGTATTGCCCGTTGCCCACCACGTCCGGCAGGTGCTGGTGGAGGGTGCCGCCAAGGGTCACGTTCAGCAACTGCTCCCCGCGGCATATACCCAGGAGCGGAAGATCCTGCGTGAGGGCTTCCTGGATCAGCGCCTGCTCCCAGGCATCACGCTCGGTCCGGGGCTCGTCTGTTTTCGGGTGTGCTTCCTGGCCGTACAGGTGCGGATCCACGTCCCAGCCGCCGGGGATGACCAAGCCGTCGAGCCTGTTCACGAGCTGCTCCACCATGCCGGCCATGATCGGCTGGGGCGGCAAAAGGACGGGAACGCCGCCCGCGGCGATGATGGGCTTCAGGTAAGTCGCGGGCAGGAAGGCGGCATTAACCGTGCCACAACCCTCGGTATCCGCCTGCTCCAGGTAGGTGGTGAGTCCGATGATGGGTTTCATCGCGGCGTCGGTCGCGTGCACAGTGGTCCTTCCAGCAGATTGGGCTGCCTACAATTTTATGGCTGCGGAAGGCCCGGAATGTTTCGTCCCTGTCAATTCGAGGTGTCGAGAAGGTCACACTTGATTGGCTCATTCGGTTTCATTTGGGAAGCACCCTGAACCGGCGGTTCTTCAGCGACGGAACCCGGGCGCGCACAGCCGCGATCCGTTCCGGTTGAAGCTCCGCAAAGATGACGCCGGGCCCCTCCCCGGCGTTGGCGATCACCACGCCGAAGGGGTCGACGACGATGGAGAAGGCTGTGGCCAGGGGGCCGCACTGGTTGGCGGTGACCACATAGGAGGTGTTCTCAATGGCGCGGGCGCGGACCAGGGTGCTCCAGTGGTCCTCCTTTCCGGGGCCCACGATCCACATCGCTGGCAGCAGCAGGACGTTGGCTCCTGCGTCCACCAGGTACCGCGCGCTCTCCGGGAACCTGAGGTCGTAGCAGGTCAGCATACCCAGGCGAAGCTGGCCGAAGGAGAGCAGGAAGGGCGCGCCAATGGATCCCGGGCTGGTCCCGTCGCTTTCGCGGTAGCCGAAGGCGTCGTAGAGGTGGATTTTCCGGTAGGAGCCCTGGACCGTGCCGTCGGAACCGATGGCCACGAGCGTATTGAAGGGCAGACTGCCCGGGCTGGCTTCAGCGGTACCCACCACCACGGGAAGGCTGAGCTCTTTGGCGCGTGCGGCGATGGAGCGGATGAACGGGCCTGTGAGGGGCTCGGCCACCTTCGCCAGGACATTGGGCGGCTCGGTGCTCGCATACAGGCTGGATTCGGGCAGCACCAGCAGCTCCGCATTGCCCAATGCTGCGGCTTCCATCAGCCGCTGGACCTGCAGCAGGTTCTCACCTGGTTCCCTGCCGGCGCTGAACTGTCCGGAGGCGATCCTCATTGCAGCCCTCCTGCCACGTGAAACGGCTCCCCAACACAGATTCGCACAGCCGCGGCTGTCCAAACAGATGCCCCGGCCCCCAAGCCCGGAGGGTGGAGAACGGGCAGTCAGGCCGAGAAGCCGCCGTCGGCCTTGATGAGCTGGCCGGACACCCAGCGGCCGGCGGGCGAGAGCAGGAATGCCGCCGTCCCCGCGACGTCCGCCGGGGTCCCGAGCCGGCCGGTGGGCTGGCGCTGGAGAACCTCGTCCCGGATGGCGTCATCCATCCAGCCCGTATCCACCGGCCCGGGGTTGAGGACATTCGCCGAGATGTTCCGGGGGCCCAGCTCGCGGGCCGCGGCAATGACGATCCGGTCCAGCGCCCCCTTCGAGGCGCCGTAGGGCAGGTTGAAGGCTGTGTGGTCACTGGTCAGCGCAACGATCGCGCCGCCGTCGTCCGTTGCCTGCCGGGCGAACGCGGCAATCAGCTGCCAGCTGGCCCGGGTGTTGACGGCGAAATGCCGCTCGAAGGATTCCAGGCTGGTGTCCAGGATTCCGGAGTCAACGGACTCCGCATGGCTGAGCACGAGCCCCTGCAAAGGGCCCGCCAGCTGCGCGGCCTCCGCCACGAGCCGGTCCGGCACGCCCGGATCCTGCAGGTCGGCGGACAGGACGTGGACGCGAGCGCCGATGGCCTCAAGCTCCGCGGTCAGGCGGACGACGTCCTCGGGCTCACTCCCCCACGGCATCCGCTCGTCGTAGCCCTGCCAGTAGGACAGGACGAGGTCCCAGCCGTCGGCGGCGAGCTGCCGGGCGATGCCGGCGCCAATCGAGGCCAGCCGGCCGGCACCCGTGACCAGGGCAGTGCTGCGCGCGGCG
This sequence comes from Arthrobacter sp. Y3221157, assembly GCF_059089865.1. Taxonomy (NCBI): domain Bacteria; kingdom Bacillati; phylum Actinomycetota; class Actinomycetes; order Micrococcales; family Micrococcaceae; genus Arthrobacter; species Arthrobacter sp. Y3221157. Next base: position 4,494 of record NZ_JBNHFD010000065.1, on the reverse strand, counting down.
CCTTGCTGTGGGGTTTCCATGCAGCCAGCCTATAGGCAGCGCTGCTACGGAATGCCTATGGGATGGAGGTGAACGCCTGCTCCAGATCCGCGATCAGGTCCTCCACGTCCTCGATGCCGCAGGAAAGCCGGAGCAGGTTCACCGGAACGGCCAGTTCGGTGCCCTTGACCGAGGCGTGGGTCATTTCGGAGGGGTAGTTCATCAGGGATTCGATTCCGCCGAGCGACTCCGCCAGCATGAACACCTTGGTGGACTCAGCCACCTTCCGGGCCGCCGCTTCGCCGCCCTTGAACTGGACGGATACCATGCCGCCGAAGCTGCGCATCTGCCGCTTGGCCAGCTCATGGCCCGGGTGCGTGGGCAGGCCCGGGTACAGGACGGCCTCCACCTCGGGGCGTTCCAGCAGCCACTCGGCAACGGCCTGGCCATTGAGACTGTGCCGGTCCATCCGCACGCCCAGGGTCTTCAGGCCGCGCGTGGTGAGGAAGGCGTCCATGGGCCCGGACACCGCTCCGACGGCGAACTGGATGAAGCCGATCTTTTCGGCCAGCTCCGCGTCCTTGACGACGACGGCGCCGCCCACCACGTCCGAGTGCCCGCCGATGTACTTGGTGGTGGAATGGATCACGATGTCGGCGCCCAGGGCGAGCGGGGTCTGAAGGTAGGGGGACGCGAAGGTGTTGTCGACGACGAGGAGGGCGCCGGCGTCGTGCGCTATCCCGGCGAGCGCGGCGATGTCGGTGATCTTCATCAGCGGGTTGGAGGGCGTCTCCACCCACAGCAAACGGGTCTTGTTCGCGGCGACAGCCTGCCGGACGGTGTCCAGGTTGGCCATGTCCACGGGGGTGTTGCCGATCCCCCACTCACCCAGCACCCGGCTGATGAGCCGGTAGGTCCCGCCGTAGGCGTCGTTGCCGAGCACGATGTGGTCACCCGGGCGGGTGAGCGCGCGGATCAGGGCGTCCTCTGCCGCGAGGCCGGAGCCGAAGCTGTAGGCGTGGGTGCCGAGCTCCAGCGCGGCCAGCTGCTCCTGCAGGGAGTCGCGGGTGGGATTGCCGCCGCGGCCGTACTCGTAGCCATCGCGGAGTCCACCGATGCCATCCTGCGCATAGGTGGTGGCGAAGTGCACGGGCGGCACCACGGCGCCGGTGCGTGGCTCGAAATCCTGCCCGGCATGCACGGCGCGGGTGTTGAAACCTTGGTTTGCAGAGGCTGACATGGTGCTCCTTTAGTTGCTGAGGTAGGCCAGAAGGTCGTGGCGGGTCAGGATGCCGATCGGGGCGCCGACGAACGTGACCATGACGGTGTCCACGTCCGACAGCAGCTCGCGGGCGGCGCTGATGGTTTCCAGCGAGCCGATCACGGGCAGTTTGGGGCCCATGTGTTCGGAGATTTTGTCCGTCAGCCTGGCTTCGCCGCGGAAGAGCTTGGCGGTCAGGCTGCGCTCGTCCACGGCGCCCAGGACCTCGCCCATGACCACGGGCGGCTCCTGTGACAGGACCGGGATGTGGCTGACGCCGAACTCGTTCATGATGTTGATGACGTCGCGGACGGACTCGTTCGGGTGGATGTGCACCAGGTCCGGCAGCTCGCCGTTCTTGGACTTGATCACCTCGCCCACCGAGGTCTCCTCGCCGCCGGACAGGAAGCCGTAGGAGCGCATCCACTGGTCGTTGAAGATCTTGGCAAGGTAGCCGCGGCCCGAGTCGGGCAGGATCACGACGACGACCGCACTTTCCGGCAGGTCCCGCGCCGCCTGCAGCGCGGCCACCACGGCCATGCCCGAGGAGCCGCCCACCAGGAGGCCTTCCTCGCGGGCCAGGCGGCGGGTCATGGCGAAGGAATCGGCGTCGCTGACGGCGATCACCTGGTCCGGGACGGACTTGTCGTAGTTCGCCGGCCACATGTCCTCGCCCACGCCTTCGACGAAGTACGGGCGTCCGGTGCCGCCGGAGTAGACCGAACCTTCCGGATCGGCGCCGATAATCCGGACCACGCCGCCGTCGGACTCCGGCCGGTCGGCCGAGACCTCCTTCAGGTAGCGGCCGGTGCCGGTGATGGTGCCGCCGGTCCCGGCGCCGATGACGCAGTGCGTGACCCTGCCGTCGGTGTCCCGCCAGATTTCCGGGCCGGTGGTCCGGTAGTGGCTTTCGGGGGCTGCGGGATTCGAGAACTGGTCCGGCTTGTACGCCCCGGGAGTTTCACGGACGATCCGGTCCGAGACGCCGTAGTAGCTCTGCGGGCTGTCCGGGGGCACGGCGGTGGGCGTCACCACCACCTCGGCGCCGTAGGCCTGGAGCACGGCTCGTTTGTCCTCGCCCACCTTGTCCGGCACCACGAAGACGCACTTGTAGCCCTTCTGCTGGGCCACCAGCGCCAGGCCGACCCCGGTGTTTCCCGAAGTGGGCTCAACGATGGTCCCGCCGGGCTGGATCTTGCCGTCCCGCTCGGCGTCCTCCACCATCTGGGCGGCGATCCGGTCCTTAATGGATCCGCCCGGGTTCAGGTACTCCAGTTTCACCAGGACCGTGGCTTTGATGCCCTCAGTCACGTGGTTGAGTTTGATGAGCGGGGTATTGCCGATGAGGTCCAGGATGGACTGGGCGTACTTCATAGGTACAAAGCTACCGCTTCCTGCCCCGCCGGTTTCAGGCGGCAAACATCAGCAGGAGGATCACCGCCGGGAAGAGCGACTGTCCGATGCCGCTGATCCACAGCCGGGGCTCGCTGACGGCCAGCACGATGCCCAGGACGAAGTGCGCGATGCACATCAAAGTAACCGTGGTGCGGCCCGCGGTGACCTCGCCAAGGTTGGCGAGCACCACGCCGGCAATGCCGAACAGGCCCCAGACGATGTTGTAGAACCCGACGTTGACCGTCCAGAGCCGGACGGCAGCGGTGTCCTCCGGGTTGATCAGGAAGATTGAGTGGAGGCGCTGGTCCTTGTAGCGGAAGGCTTCCAGCAGTCCGACGGTGATCAGGAGCAGCCCGGTAAGGACGGCCAGCACCTGCACAGGGATACTCATGGCTACGCCTTGCCCTGGCTGCCGGACGGCTAGGCGGGGACGCCGTCCGCGGTGGCCCCGGTGTCCGCGGCATGGCCTGCCTCGTCTGCCGGAAGGTTTTCCCAGAGGCCCATCACGTTGCCCTCGGTGTCCTTGAAGTAGGCGAAGGAGCCCATCCCGGGAATGGTTTCCTTGCCCTTGACCACGGCACCGCCCAGCGACTCCACTGTCTGCAGGGTGGCGTTGATGTCCGCCACGTCCACCGTGATCACCGGGGTCTTGAGGTCAGGGTCCCTGGCGAACATGCCGCCATTGATGGCGCCGGGTTCCGTGGGCACACCCGTTGATTCGTCCATCGGCGTGGTGACCACCATGTGGTAGTCCATGCCCGGAACGGGGTCGATCCGCCAGCCAAGGGCCTCGTGGTAGAACTTCCGGGCCCGTTCCTGGTCGTCCGCGGGGATTTCGAAATGCACTACTCCACCCATTGTTTCCTCCTGGTCTTTCGAGCTTCCGGCGCGATGTTTTCCGCACCACACGCTGGAGTCTAGTCCTGGTATCAGTGCTGGTTAAGGGGCCATTTTCCTGCCCCCGGGATGCCACCGCGGGGAGGGCCGAAGGCAGGCGGATGTCGCAGGGGCGTGGGACGATTGGGGACATGACCATTACTGAGGCACCTCCCCGGCTGGCAGCCGCCGCGGACGCCTCACTCCGGTGGTATCCGGGCGGCCCGTACAACCTGGGCAGGACGCTGGGACCGCTCCTGCGCGGCAACAGCGATCCGTCCTTCAGTGTCCAGGGCGGTGTCATCTGGAACGCGTTCACGACGGCGGAGGGCCCCGTGACGCTCCGGTTGACCTCCGTGGAGGGCACGGAGGGCGGGCCCGGCGCGGGGATAGGGGTGGACCCCTTCGTGGATATCCAGGCTTGGGGTCCCGGTGCCGCCGCGGCCGTGAAGACTGCGCCCCGGCTCCTGGGCGCCGGCGACGACTGGCGGGGCTTTGACGAGGCGGACTTTAGCGCAACCCTGCCCCGCATGGTCCGTGAAGCGCGGCGCCGGAGCCTGGGGCTGCGCCTTCCCGCCAGCGGCCGGATGGTGGACCAGCTGGTGCCCATCATCCTGGAGCAGAAGGTGACGGTGATCGAGGCGCGGCGGGCGTACCGGTACCTGGTGCACCGCTATGGAACGCCGGCACCGGCTGCCGGCTCCTCCACACCTGCCGGGCTGGTGGTGGGACCCACCGCATCCCAGTGGCTGCAGGTTCCCAGCTGGGAGTGGCACAGGGCGGGTGTGGGCCCACAGCGTTCGGCGACTGTCATGCGCGCGCTGCGGTCTGCCGTCGCGCTTGAACGGCTGGCACCCCTGCCGGCTGCCGAGGCCGGGACGAAGCTGCAGACCATCCCGGGCATCGGCATCTGGACTGCCGCCGAGGTGGTGCAGCGGACCCACGGATGCCCCGATTCCATCTCGGTGGGCGACTACCACCTG
>NZ_JBNHFD010000064.1:0-21524 GCF_059089865.1 Arthrobacter sp. Y3221157 | reverse complement strand
GCAGACCATCCCGGGCATCGGCATCTGGACTGCCGCCGAGGTGGTGCAGCGGACCCACGGATGCCCCGATTCCATCTCGGTGGGCGACTACCACCTGTCAGGACCCCGGTCCTGGCCAGGCCGCGGGTGGCGATCCAGGACAGGGCACCGGCGATGACCGCTCCGGAAATCGCGGTAAAGATGATGTAGGCCAGCTTGTCACCGCCGGAGTACGCAATGTTCCAGCCCCACGGCGCGAAGGAATCGTTCAGGCCGCAGAACAGGCCCGCGGCAGCACCGGCCAGCAGCGACACCGGCAGGTTGAACTTCTTGTAAACGAAGATCGCGAAGATAATTTCGGCGCCCAGGCCCTGGACCAAGCCGGAGAACAGCACGGACGCGCCGTACTGCGAGCCCATCAGGAGCTCACCGGTGGCTGCCACGGTCTCGCAGAACAGCGCTGCGCCGGGCTTGCGGATGATCAGCATGCCCAGCACCGCAGGGATCATCCAGCCGCCGGCGATCAGGCCGGTGAGGGGCGGGTATACGGCGTTCATCGGGCCGGATACCGCGGCCGCGCCCTGGGACCAGGCCCAGAAAATCACGCCACCGGCGATGGCGATCAGGGCCGCCACCACGATATCCACGACGCGCCAGGACTTGCTGGTGGTCTTCTTGATTGCTGCAGTGCTCATGAAAAAATCCTCCTGGGAAACAGGAGGGGAAAGCACGGCAGACGGCACTTCGCCGCTGCCGGACTTCGAGAACTCGACTCCCTTGCGCCGGTACTAACCGGATCAGGTTCGAGGGTCTGCGGCTGTCCGCACTCTCAGCGCCCACCTGCGGTTCCCGGTCATACGGGCCCGACGGCGGCGCTCCCCTGTCGTTATGTGTTGCTTGCTTGAATAATGCATTGGATTGCCCTGTTGGGCGTGGTCCAGTTTACACCGGGAGAGGGGTAGATTGTGGGCCATGACTGCCAATCCGCCGCATGTGACTGAGTTCGATCCGGACTCCGATTCCGCCCAGCCGGAGGGATCCCTGCAGGTCCTCATCGGCCGCGTCGAGGGTGAAATCCATGAACTCCAGTTTCCGGGCTTCTCCATGGATGATGCCCTCAACCTTGGCCTCCTCCTGGTGGAGCTGGGCAAGGAGCGCGGCCTGCCCATCGCTATCGACATCACCAAGGGCGAACAGGTCCTCTTCCATGTGGCATTGCCGGGCGCCACGCCGGACAACGAACACTGGATCCGCGCGAAGCAACGCACAGCTGCACGGTACGAACTGCCTTCCCTGCTGGTGGGGCTGCGCGGGCGGCTGCGCGGAGGCAGGATCGAGGACGAGGGCTGGTTCGACCAGACCCGCTACGCGGCACATGGCGGGTCTTTTCCTGTCTATGTGACGGGCGTGGGGGCGGTGGCCACCGTCACCGTGTCCGGGCTGCCGCAGGTGCAGGACCACGACCTGGTGGTGGAGGCCATGCGTGAGGTGCTGCGGGCCACCGGGGCTGACGGGGCACCATGACCGGCACTCCCGCTGACAATCCCGTCCGGGCGGCGGTGGACAAGGCCGAAGACGAGATGATCTTCATCGGCCCGGACCATCCCTACTATCCCCTGCTGGCCGAGCTGGTGTCCGCCGTCGGCAAGGCCTGGCAGCAGGGGTATGAGCAGGGCCGCAGCGGCGGGCACCACCCGAACCCCTACACTTGGACCGGGCCGGCCTGACGGGTTTCCAGCTGCCGGCGGGGAAACAAAGCCTGCTTAGCTTTTATTAGTAATCATGCTTACTATGTTGTTTCCACCGCGTACGAGGAGTCCAGGACATGGCAGTCAGCACCCGCCCACCCGGCGTCCGAACCGCGCTGCAGTGGTCCACGCTGGCTGTTGCCGGCATTTTCCTGTTCGCCGGCATCCTTGGATTCGTTCCGGGCATCACCAGCAACTACGGCTCCCTGGACTTCGCCGGCCCCGGTTCAAAGGCCCTGTTGCTGGGTACGTTCCAAGTGTCCGTCCTCCACAATCTTGTCCACCTCCTCTTCGGCGCCGCCGGAGTGTTCATGGCACGCACCCACCGGCAGGCCCGGAACTTCCTCATATACGGCGGCGTCATCTACCTGGTCCTCTGGCTGTACGGACTGCTCATCGGGGACGACACCCCCGCGAACTTCATCCCGGAAAACTACGCGGACAACTGGCTGCACCTCATTTTGGGGCTGGCCATGATCACGCTTGCGGTCCTCCTCTCCCCGCGGACCACGCCGGCGGACAGCCGGAAATCCTGACCACACCCGCCGGCCGCCAGCGCAGACGGCACGGTCACAACCCGAGACTTAGGAGCAACCCATGCGAATCCCGGAACCCCGAGGCCCCATCAGCAGCACGCTGTTCAACGTCCTCGCAGGCGCGCCTGCGGGCTCCGCCGAATCACTGGCCGGGCTGCGGGAGCTCGCCTCGAACCGGCTGGCCGACACAGTGGACATCATCGGCGACGACGATGCCCAGCTGACCCTTTTCTGCCTGTACGAGCTGCACTACTCCGGGCTGGACGGCGTCACGGACCACTGGGAATGGGATGCCGGGCTGATCCAGGTCCGACAGATCCTGGAAAAGCCGTTCGAAGCGGCCCTTCGGGCGGCGGCCGGGGAGGCTGCCGGAGAGCTGGAACTTCCGGCGGAGCTCACCAGCGACGCGGTGGCGGATGTGCTGTTCGGCCTTGCCGGCAGGGACACCGGCCCCAGCGTCTCCCGCTATGTGGCCAAGAAGGCCAGCCTGGACCAGCTCAAGGAATTCCTGATCCACAAGTCCGTTTACCAGCTGAAGGAGGCAGACCCGCACACTTGGGCGATCCCCCGCCTCAGCGGCCGGGCGAAGGCTGCCTTGGTGGAAATCCAGGCCGACGAGTACGGCGGCGGCCGCCCGGACCGAATGCACAGTGCCCTGTTCGCCCGCACCATGCGGGGGCTGGGGATGGACGACTCCTACGGAGCGTACGTTGACGCCGTCCCGGCGGTTTCCCTGGCGGCCGTCAACCTGATGTCCCTGTGCGGGCTGAACCGGCGGCTCCGCGGCGCCATCACCGGACACCTGGCCATCTACGAGATGACGTCTTCGCAGCCCAACCGCTTTTACGGCAACGGCTTCCGCCGGCACGGCTTCGATGCCAGCGTCACCCACTACTTCGACGAACATGTGGAAGCCGATGCTGTCCACGAGCAGATCGCGGGCCGCGACCTAGCCGGCGGGCTGGTGGAAGCCGAGCCGGAGCTGCTGGACGACGTCCTGTTTGGGGCAACGGCAGCCATGGCCATCGACAGCAGGCTGTCCGCCCACCTTCTTGACTCCTGGGAAGGCGGCCGCTCCTCGCTCAGGGCGGCAGTTCCGGCGGCAGCGTGACCTCCCCGGCCAGCGGAGAATCCGCCGCACGGCTCCCCGCGGAGTACATCCTTCCCCTGCGCTGGACAGACGACACCGGACTCGCCGACCTGGTGGACTACCTGCAGCGCCTGGTGGCCTGGATCCCGGTCACGGTGGTGGACGGCTCAGGCCCGGACCTGTTTGCGCGCCACCGGGAGCAGTTTCCGCCGCAGGTGCGCCACATCCGCCCTGCGGGCTGGACGAAATCGGGCAGCGGCACGCCGCAGGGCAACGGGAAGGTCGCGGGCGTCGTGACAGGCGTGCGCGAAGCCAGGGCGGAACTGCTGGTGCTGGCCGACGACGACGTCCGCTACACGCGAGGGTCCCTCGCCGCCGTCGTTGACCACCTCGGGTCGGCGGACGTGGTGCGGCCGCAAAACTACTTTGACCCGCTGCCCTGGCACGCCTTGTGGGACACTTCCCGGTCACTCATCAACCGGGCATGGGCCGCGGACTTTCCCGGCACATTGGGGCTGCGCCGCAGTGCCCTCCTGGCCACGGACGGCTATGAGCCCGTCCTGTTCGAAAACCTGGAGTTGATCCGAACCGTCGAGGCCGCCGGCGGACGGGAGCGGATTGTTCCGGGCCTTTACATCGCCCGCAGGCCGCCCAAAGCCAGGCACTTCCTCAAGCAGCGCCTCCGCCAGGCCTACGACGATTTTGCCCAGCCCCGGCGCCTGGCCGCGGAACTCGCCCTGCTTCCGGCCATCATCGGGGCAGCCGCCCTCCCCCGGCGGGCACGCACCGCGGCGTTTGCGGGACTGGCGGCCGCGGCGGTGACCACAGCCGAGACCGGACGCCGGCGCCACGGCGGTACAGCCGTGTTTCCCTTGCCCGCGGTGTGCTTCGCGCCGCTGTGGGCGATGGAGCGGGCCGTTAGCATCTGGGGCGCCCTCGCGCTCCGGCTGATGGGAGGCGTCCCCTATGCGGGTGCCAGGATCCGCACGGCCGCCCATTCGAAAGCCGATCTCCAGCGCCGGCATCAAGGGAAGCTGCAGGCCTTCCGGCAACAAACGACGGCACCAACCCTGAAGGAGCAGCAATGAACCAGGACCAGCCCGAAAGCTCCATCGTGGTATGCCCGGACGGGCCACTCATCGTCCGGGGGGATTTCGAGATCGTCACGCCCTCAGGGGAGCCGGTCCCGCGAGAACGGAAGACGGTGGCCCTGTGCCGGTGCGGGGCTTCGGCGATCAAGCCGTACTGCGACGGCACCCACAAGATGATCAAGTTCCGGACCGAGCCGCCGGCCTCCTGACCGGGCCTGGCCAGGGCGTCCCGGACGTTAGGCTAGGGGAAGTCCTGATTTCACGACGCTAGGAGGCACCGAATGAACTTCTTCATCAAGCTGCTGGGCACGGGCATCAGCCTGCTGGCCGGATTCGCCGGAACCAAGGCAGTGGACGTGATCTGGGAAAAGGCCACGGGCCGGAAACCGCCCAAGGGCGAGAAGGACGATGTCCCCACCACCCTCCGCACCGCGCTCACATTCGCCCTCGTGTCCGCGTCGGTGAGTGCCGTGATCCAGGTGCTGACCAACCGCGGCACCCAGCGGGCCATCACCCGGTTCGCGAAGAGCCAGGACGTCGTCTAGCCCCCGGGGCTAGCGCTCAGGGCCGTCGCCGGAGCCGTCCTCGCGGGCGGCCTTGGCGGCGGCTTTTTGCACCACGGCCTCCAGCTCGTCCGAAGTGAGCAGCTCGCGGTGCAGGTGCTTTGTCCGGTAGCCTGCGCGGCCCACCATGTGCGCCGAGACGGGCACCGTGAGGAGCTGGAAGATCCAAGCCACCAGCAGCACCGGCCACACCCACCAGGTCCGCAGCTGCAGCCCGATGGACGCCAGCAGCAGGAAGAGTCCCAGCACCTGCGGCTTGGTGGCGGCATGCATGCGGCTCAGCAGGTCCGGAAAGCGCAGCAGCCCAATGGCGGCGCCGAGGGACATCACGGCGCCCACCACCATGAAGACGGCGGACAGCAGGTTAACCCAGCCGTCACCGCTTGCAAGGTCGAAGTTCCACGTATCAGGGCTCATTCGGTTGCTCCCTCCGGTCTGCCACGAACCGGGCCACCGTCACGGACCCGATGAAGCCAATGACGGAGGTGGCCACCACCAGCATCAGGTTGTTCAGGTGCCGGTTCACTGCCATATCAACGCACAACGCCCCAGCCAGGATGGCAAGCAGCACGTCGGTGGCGAGGACGCGGTCCAGCAGCGAAGGCCCGCGCGCTATGCGGATGACGGCCCCGGCGGCGGCGAGGGAGAAGATGACGGCCGTGACGGCCAGGACTGCCTGCATCATGCGGCCGCCTCCATCCGGACAGCTTCCAGTTCTTCACGCGTGCCCATGATCCGGATCAGTCCGGCCTCAATGGACCTCACTTCTTGGCGCAGGTTTTCCAGGTCCTCCGGGGCGCTGATGTTGATGGCGTGCAGGTAGAGGGTTGACGTGGAACGGTCCACCTCCACCACCAGGGAGCCCGGGATCAGGGATATGACATGCCCGGTGGCGGTGACCAGCAGGTCCTGGTGGCTGCGCAGGGTCACCGCGACGACGGCGTTTGTCACCTTGGGTCCCCGCACAATGGCCAGGTGCAGGATCTGGGCACTCGCCACCACAACCTTGGCCAGGAACATCAGGGCGAACGGGACGGCGTAGAGGATGTTGAAGCGGCCGCTGAGCTCCACCGGCGGAAGGTAGAACAGCCGGGCGACGGCGACTGCCAGCAGCGCCCCGAACAGCAGGTTGCCGGGGCTGAAGTCCTGCCACAGGGCACCCCAGACGATCACCAGCCACACCAGGAGCGGCAGCTCCTGGCGCAGCGAGATGCGTTGGCGGCTCATTGTCCTCCTCCCGCGGTAGCGATGGGCGGCACCAAGGTGTCCCCGCCCATGACGGCCTGGATGTACGGGGTCCGGTCCAGCATGTCCTCCGCGGCCCGGTCGGACAGTCCAAAGAGCGGCCCGGCGAAAATAGTAAGGGCCACGCCCAACGCCACCAGCCCCAGCGTGGAACCCACCATGGTCCGCGGCAGCAGCGTGGCGGAGCGGGCGGCACGGGTGCGGGAGGTAAGCAGCATGCCGGTCCGGCGGGCACCGCCGTCCTCGCGTACTTCCCCCTGGACCTGCCCATCCGCTTGGGCGTCTTCGTCCGGCTCGGCCAGCAGCACCGGATCTGGATGCTCGGCGTCGGAGGGCCGGCGCCAGAAGGCGCGGTTCCAGACCCGAGCCACCGCCAGGAGCGTCAGCAGGCTGGTGAGGACGCCGCCGATCACAAGCGCGTAGGCGAGCGGCGTTCCCAGTTCGATGCCGGCCTGCAGAAGCCCCACCTTGCCGAGGAACCCGGAGAACGGCGGGATGCCGGCAAGGTTCATGGCGGGGATGAAGAACAGCAGCGCCAGGAGCGGCGACAGCTTGGCCAGTCCGCCCAGGCGGTCCACGGATGAGCTCCCGCCGCGGCGTTCGATAAGTCCGGTCACCAGGAACAGGCTGGTCTGGATGGTGATGTGGTGGGCAACGTAGAAGACCGCCGCACCAAGCCCCGCTACCGAGGACACTGCCAGCCCGAACACCATGTAGCCGATGTGGCTGACCAGGGTGAAGGAGAGGAGACGCTTGATGTCGCTCTGCGCCAGGGCACCCAGGATGCCCACCACCATGGTCAGCAGCGCCACCACCATCAGCGGCGTGTTCAGCGAGTCCCCGGGGAACAACAAAGTCTCCGTCCGGACCATCGCGTAGACGCCCACTTTGGTCAGCAGGCCGGCGAACACGGCGGTGACGGGGGCCGGGGCCGTGGGGTAGGAGTCGGGCAGCCAGAAGGACAGCGGGAAAACGGCCGCCTTGATGCCGAATGCCACCAGCAGCATCACGTGCAGGAGGGTCCTGGTGCCCTGGTCCAGTTCACCCAGCTTGAGCGCGAGGTCCGCCATGGTCACGGTTCCGGTGGCCCCGTACACCATGGCGATGGAGATCAGGAACAGCACCGAGGACACCACTGACACCACCACGTAGGTGACGCCTGCCCGGATCCGGGGGCCCGTGCCGCCGAGCGTCATCAGCACGTAACTCGCGGTCAGCAGGATCTCGAAGCCGACGTACAGGTTGAAGAGGTCGCCGGAGAGGAAGGCGTTGGACACCCCGGCCACCAGGATCAGGTAGGTGGGGTGGAAGATCGAGACCGGCGCGTCATGGTCGCCGTCGGCCATGCCCTGGCCGGTGGCGTACACCAGCACCGCCAGGCTCACCGCGGACGAGACCACCAGCATCAGCGACGAGAACTGGTCCACCACCATCACAATGCCCCAGGGCGGCAGCCAGCCTCCGATGGTCACCGCAACCGTCCCGCTGTCCCATACGTGGGCCAGCAGAAGGCATTCGAGCAGCAGGGTCAGGGACAGCAGGCCGATGCTGACAGCCTGCTGAGCCCGGGAATGCCGGATCAGCATGAAGGTCAGGGCAGCGCCCAGGATGGGAAGTACGACGGCGAGCGGGGCGAAGCTTGCGATGTTCACTTTCCGCCTCCTTCCGGGCCGGGGCTGAAGTTCGGGGAGCCGGGCTTTTCTTCCGCGGCGGCAAGCTCGGCGGGCATTTCGCGGCCACCCGCCACGAGGGTTGCCACCGGAAACTCGGAGGTCTCCGCCGGGATTTCGGCGTCGTCCTCGGCATCGAAGCTGGGGGTTTCGGCGACGCGGAGGTCTTCCACGTCATCCTGGATCTCATCCCGCCGGGCAAGCACCCAGGTCCGGTAGATGATGCCGAGCATGAAGGCGGTCACCGCGAAGGAGATGACGATGGAGGTCAGGATCAGCGCCTGCGGCAGGGGGTCGTTGTAGTCTTCGGCCGCGATGTCCTTGGAGTAAAGCGGAGCCAGTCCGGCGTATCCGCCGGTGGCGAGGAGGAGCAGGTTGGTGGCATTGGCCAGCAGCATCAGCCCCAGCAGCACGCGGGTGAGGCTGCGTTCGAGGATGAGGTAGATTCCGCAGGCGTACAGGGCGCCCATGATGAGCAGCAGGGTCAGGTTGACGTTCATGCCTTGCCCTTCGCTGTGGTTTCCGCCGGGATGCCGTCCGGCTCCTGGTCCTCGGCGGGAGCGGCGGCACGCTCCTCGAAGTGCTCGTCGATTTCGGCGCCGAGGCTGCGCAGGACGTCAAGCACCAGCCCCACCACCACGATGTAGACGCCGATATCGAAGATGGTGGAGGTGACGAACTTGATGTCCCCGAACACGGGCAGCCAGAACTGGATGATGGCAGTCTGGAATACCTGGCCGCCCAGCAGGAGCGGCACCACGCCCGAGGCCGCGGCAACGGCCAGCCCGATGCCCAGAAGTGCCCCTGCACTGACGGGGGTTGCCTCCCGCAATTCGAACCGGCCGCCTGCGAGGTAGCGGATGGTGAGGGCCAGTCCGGCCGTCAGGCCGCCCGCGAATCCGCCGCCAGGAAGGTTGTGGCCTGCCAGCAGCAGGTACAGCGAGAAGATCACCAGGGAGTGGAAGACCAGGCGGGTGACCACCTCGAAAATGATGGACCGGCGCTCCGGCGCAAGTGTCCGCCCGGCCACCAGCCACGCGTCCCGGGTGGCGGAAGCGAATTTCCTGCTGATGGCCAGGGCGGCGCCGTCACGGCTCCCGGGGTCGACGCCATGGTGGCGCCCGACGGATCCTTCGGCCACCGATGCGGACGCGAGGATCCTGTCGCCCCGGCCGCGGATGAAGATCAGGCTTGCCACACCGGTGGCGGCGAGCGCCAGCACGGTGATCTCCCCGAAGGTGTCCCACGCCCTGATGTCAACGAGCGTGACGTTCACAATGTTCATCCCGCCGCCGCCCTCATAGGCCAGTTGCGGGAACTGCAACGAGACGGGGGTGGCGATGCGAGCTCCCATGGCGAAGATGGCGGCGAACACCATGGTGGTGCCGAATCCCAGGCCGATGAGGACGCGGACCACCCGGTACTTTCCGCCCGTGCGGTCACGGAGTTCGGCCGGCAGGCTACGCATGGCCAGCACGAAGGCCACCAGGATGATGGTTTCCACCAGCATCTGGGTGAGGGCCAAATCCGGAGCGCCCTGCAGGGCGAACATCAGGGCAATGCCATAGCCGGTGACGGACACCATCAGGACGGCCAGGAAGCGCTTGTTCGCTTTGACCGCGGCCAGGGCGCCGATCACGATGCCGGCTCCCACAACCAGTTGGAGCGGCGATCCGGGATCCACGAGGTAGAGGCCCTCGGGAAGCGGTTTGCGGGCGGCGAGTATGGCGGCCAGTGGCAGCACGAACGCCACACTGAGGATGACGGCCAGGTAGTAGTAGAGCGAACCGCGCTGGGTGCGGCCGGTGACCCAGACGGCGATGTCGTCGAGGGCGCCAATGGTCAGCTGGTATGCGCGGTCGGCGTCCACCCAGGCCGGTACCCGGGACTGCAGCCGCGCGACGGCGTTCCGGCCGAAGAACATGGCCACGCCCAGCGCGAAGGTGAGCGCCGTCAGGCCAAGTGCGGGGGTGACGCCATGCCACAGCGCCAGGTGCCCAGCCTGCTCAGCCGGGGTGCCGGAGTCGGGCGCGGTGGATGCGAAGAGTGCGGCGTAGGGCTGGAGCCAGGCGTCCACGGGGACGGGCCAGAGCCCGTACACAATAGTGAGGAGGCTGAGGATGGCGGGCGCGGCAAGGAAGGACGGCCGGACGGCCTTGAACGGGGTGGGCTCCACGCCCGGCTTCATTGCGAACGCCCCCCACATGAAGCGTGCGCTGTAAGCGAACGTGAGGATGGATCCCAGGACGATCCCGGCAAGGACCACCGCTCCCCACGGTCCCGCGGCGGGGTCTTCGGCATGGTGCACAAAGGCCTCCAGCGCCGATTCCTTCGCAACAAAACCGGCCAGCAGTGGAACGCCTGCCATCGACCCGGCACCGATGCCCGCCACGATGCCCAGGGCGCGGGACGACCGGAAGACGCCGGAAAGCTTCCCGACGTCGCGGGTGCCGGACTGGTGGTCGATGATGCCCACCACCAGGAACAGGGTGGCCTTGAACAGGCCGTGGGCCAGCAGCATAGCCAGGCCGGCCAGGGCGGCGTCGGGGGTGCCGAGCCCCACCACCATGGTGAGGAACCCCAACTGGCTGACGGTCCCGTAGGCGAGGATGAGCTTGATGTCTGCCTGACGGAGCGCGCGGTAGCCGCCCACCAGCATGGTGGCCAGGCCCAGACCCAGCACCACTGGCTGCCAGTACGCCGTTTCGGCGAAGCCCGGCGCGAGCCGCGCCACCAGGTAGATGCCGGCTTTCACCATCGCTGCGGCATGCAGGTATGCGCTGACGGGAGTGGGGGCCGCCATGGCTCCGGGAAGCCAGAAGTGGAAGGGCACCAGCGCCGACTTGGTGATCGCACCGACCAGGATGAGCACGACGGCGGCGCTCACCAAGGAGCTGGACGCTCCGTCCACCAGGGCGGGAGCCTGGTCCAGGATCGCGGAGATACGGTACGTGCCGGCCGCCTGTCCCAGCATGATCAGGCCCACCAGCATGGCCAGGCCGCCTGCCGTGGTGACCATCAGGGCCTGCAGGGCGGACCGGCGGGCTGCCAGCCTGGTCCGGGCGAACCCGATCAGGAGGTAGGACAGGATGGTGGTGAGCTCCCAGAAGATGAACAGCAGCAGGAGGTCATCCGCCACCACCAGGCCGAACATGGCACCGGCGAAGGCCAGGAGCTGGGCTCCGAACGCTCCTAGAT
Organism: Arthrobacter sp. Y3221157; assembly: GCF_059089865.1. Classification (NCBI taxonomy): domain Bacteria; kingdom Bacillati; phylum Actinomycetota; class Actinomycetes; order Micrococcales; family Micrococcaceae; genus Arthrobacter; species Arthrobacter sp. Y3221157. Next base: position 10,404 of record NZ_JBNHFD010000064.1, on the reverse strand, counting down.
CCTGGTCTTTCCGCTTGAAGTACCGTCCGCAGTAGGCGAGCACCAGGGCACCGACGCCCAGCACCAGCAGCGACATCACCCAGGCCAGGGCATCCATGCGGAACGCAAATTCGAGGTGCAGGCCGGGAATCCACGGAAAGACCTCTGCCACGGCACCGGCTGCCGAGTAGACGGGGGCGTGCTGGAAAAGGAGCCAGGCGAAGGAAACTGCGGGAACAACAGCCAGGGCGTAGAACGCGTTGCGGCCCCAGGCCCGGAAGAGAAGCGGCGCCAGGACAGCCACCGAAAAGTGCACGGCAAGGACTGCAATCACTGGATTCTCCGCAACGTCATGAATTCGATTGTCAAAAGTTAAAGCAGGCGGCAAAAAGTAAGGTTCGGGAACAGGCAGTTTATCAAGCCTCTTTTGCCCGCCGTCCCGCGTCGGGTACCATGGCCGCCGCCTCCCGCGGCATTCCGGGGCAGGGTCCGCGTCCTGTTCGCCCTCGGCGGATACGATGCATCGTATGAACAGCGCCAGCGCTCCGGGGGCCATGCAGCCGGCCTCGGACCTTGAATCCGGCCAGCACGCCTCCAACAAGGGCAGGATCCTGGCCTGGGCTTCCTGGGACTGGGGCTCGGCGGCCTTCAACGCCGTGATGACAACCTTCGTCTTTACCGTGTACCTGACCTCCAGCGCGTTTGGCGGGGAAGACCAGGCGTCCGCCGTTTTAGGCGGCGCCCTTACCGTGGCGGGTCTGGCCATCGCCCTGCTGGCCCCGGTGACCGGGCAGCGTTCCGATGCCGGCGGCCGGCGGAAGCTGTGGCTCGGCGTGAACACCGCGGCCGTCGCCGTCCTGACCGCCCTGTGTTTCTTCGTGTTTCCGCGGCCCGAATTCCTGCTCCTGGGTGTGTCCCTGATCGCCCTGGGAAACATCTTCTTCGAGTTCGCCGGCGTCAACTACAACGCCATGCTCGCCCAGATTTCCACGCCCCGGAACATTGGCAGGGTCAGCGGCCTTGGCTGGGGGGCGGGCTACCTCGGCGGCATCGTGGCGCTGCTGGCCGTCCTGCAGTTGTTCGTCCAGCCCAGTTTCGAGTGGTTCGGCGCGTCCACCGAGGACAGCCTGAATATCCGGCTGGTGGCCGTCTTCTCCGCCCTGTGGTTCTTCATTTTCGCCCTGCCCGTGCTGTTCGCCGTCCCCGAACTGCCCCGCACAGGCGAGGCCAACAAACTCGGGTTCCTGGCCAGCTACGGGCTGCTGGTCCGGCGGATCAAGGCCATCTACGCCACCAGCCCGCACACCATCTACTTCCTGCTGGCCAGCGCGGTGTTCCGGGACGGGCTTGCCGCCGTCTTCACGTTCGGCGGGATCATCGCGGCGGGCACCTTCGGTTTCGAACTCTCCCAAGTCATCTTCTTCGCCATCTTCGGGAATGTGGTGGCGGCGGTCGGGGCCGTGATCGGCGGATTCCTGGATGACCGGGTGGGCCCGAAAGCCGTCATCATCGGTTCCCTGCTCGGCCTGCTGGCTGCGGGCACCGTGATCCTGGTCCTTGGCAACGGCGAGTACGTCTTCTTTGGCATGCCCTGGGCCGGCAGCACCACGTTCTGGGTGTTCGGCCTCTTCCTCTGCCTGTTCGTGGGCCCCGCGCAGTCCTCATCGCGGGCATACCTGGCGCGCCTGGCACCGCACGGCGAGTCGGGTGAGCTGTTCGGCCTGTACGCCACCACCGGCCGCGCCGTCAGCTTCCTGGCTCCAGCCCTGTTCACCCTCTGCATTGCCATTGCCACACCCCTGGTTCCCGCCGGCGAGGCCCAGCGCTGGGGAATCCTGGGCATTATGGTGGTCCTCCTGGCCGGACTGCTGGTCCTGCTGCCGGTGAAATCACCGGACAAAGCGCCCATCGCGGTTGTTCCGGTCGCCTGACCCCGTATCTTCGCGGAGGGGTACGGCATGTGCGGCAGGCTCACAACCTGGGAGGACTTCCGGGTGGTCTGACCGCACCCCATGAGCCTCCCCCGGCGACTAGGCTTGGACCATGAACGTGGATGAGACCAACCTTCCGGGCCTGGGCCTGCGGAAGGATTTCATGACAGCCTCCGGCCGCCGGGTTGGCGTGGTGGAGCTGCGCGAGGGTCAGACGGAACTGATCATCTCCACCTGGGACGATCCCGATACCTGCCAGGCGTCTATTCCGCTGACCAGTGATGAAGCCGCCACCCTGGGCAATCTTCTGGGCGGGCAGCATTTGGCCATGAAGCTGACCGAAGAGCACAAGGACGTCCCCGGAATTGTGACCCGGCAGTTCTCGATCGCTCCGGACTCCCCGTTCCAGAACCAGCCCATGGGGAAGGCGTGCATCCGTACGCGCTGCGGCGTCTCCATCGTCGCCATCATGCGTGAAGGTGAGGTGCTCCCTTCGCCGGGACCCGACGTCGTCCTCCACACCGGAGACCTGCTGATAGCAGTCGGAACCCAGGAAGGCCTCGACACAGCGGCCGATATCCTGCGCCACGGCTGAGTCCTGTGGACCCGCTGGCCCTGACCCTCATCGAACTGGGGGCCGTTGTGTTCTGCCTCGGCCTGTTGGCCAGGCTGGCCGGACGGATCGGAATGTCTCCCATCCCGCTGTACCTCCTGGGCGGGCTCGCCTTCGGCGCGGGCGGCATCGTCAAGCTCGAAGGCATGCACGAATTTGCGCATGTCAGCAGCGAAATCGGCGTAATCCTGCTGCTGCTCATGCTCGGATTGGAATATACGGCGGCGGAGCTCTTCACTGGCCTGCGCCGCTCCTGGCAGGGCGGTGTGCTCGATCTGGTCCTGAACTTCCTGCCCGGGGCCGCGCTGGCCTACCTGCTGGGCTGGGGCGGAGTGGGGGCCATGGTGCTGGGCGGCGTCACCTACATCTCTTCATCGGGAATCGCGGCCAAGGTCATCACCGATCTCGGCCGGCTGGGCAACCGCGAAACGCCCGTCGTGCTGTCCATCCTGGTGTTCGAAGACCTGGCCATGGCCGTTTACCTGCCTGTGCTGACCACCATACTGGCGGGGGTCAGTTTCCTCGGCGGGCTCACCAGTGTGGGCATCGCACTTGCAGTTGTGAGCGTGGTTCTCATGGTTGCGCTGCGGCACGGGCATCACGTCTCCAGGGCCGTGCACAGCGAGAACTCGGAAGTGTTCCTCCTGAACCTCCTTGGCGCAGCACTGCTCGTGGCCGGCGTCGCTTCGGCCATGCAGGTATCCGCCGCGGTGGGAGCGTTCCTGCTCGGCATTGCTATTTCCGGCGCCACCGCCCATAACGCCACCCGCATCCTGGAACCGCTACGAGACCTGTTCGCAGCTATTTTCTTTGTGGCGTTCGGGCTCAACACGGACCCGACCTCCATCCCGCCCGTGCTGGGCTGGGCCCTGGTGCTGGCTGTCATCACCGCCGCCACCAAGATGGTCACGGGCGTCTGGGCCGCGAAGCGTGCGGGCATTGCCCGGCGGGGCCGCTTCCGCGCCGGAGCAGCATTGATTGCCCGCGGCGAGTTCTCGATCGTGATCGCAGGCCTGGCGGTGGCTTCGGGAGCGGTACCGACTGAACTTGCGGCCCTGGCCACGGCCTACGTGCTGATCATGGCCGTGCTGGGGCCGCTGGCTGCGCGCTATGTGGAACCGCTTGTTGGTACAGCAGGCGGCCAAAAAGGCGTTCCGGCGAAGGCCTAAGTGCGTTTCCCGCTAGATGGTGGTGCGGTGGAAGTTCAGGTGGCTGCGGCTGGCGGTGGGGCCTCGCTGGCCCTGGTAGCGGTTTCCGTACTCGCCCTGTCCGTAGGGGTACTCCGCGGAAGATGTCAGCCGGAAAAAGCACAGCTGCCCGATCTTCATTCCCGGCCACAGCTTGATGGGCAGCGTGGCCATGTTGGACAGCTCAAGGGTGACGTGTCCTGAGAAGCCGGGGTCAATGAATCCGGCGGTGGAGTGCGTCAGCAGGCCCAGCCGGCCCAGCGAGGACTTGCCCTCCAGCCGGGCCGCAATATCGTCCGGCAGCGTGACGGTTTCGTAGGTGGAGCCCAGGACGAACTCGCCCGGGTGCAGGATGAAGGCTTCGTCCTCTTCGACTTCCACCAGCCGCGTCAACTCAGGCTGCTCCTGTGCAGGGTCGATGTGCGCGTACTTGTGGTTGTCGAACAGCCGGAAGAACTTATCGATCCGAACATCCACGGACGACGGCTGCACCATCGCCGAGTCGTAGGGTTCCAGCACGATCCGCTGGGAGTCAATTTCGGCACGAATATCGCGGTCAGAGATCAGCACCGTCCCAAATTACCGTATGGCTTATCCACACTAATATTTTCGCCGTTGTTGCTGTGGCCTCATGGGGCTAATGTTGCCTCAGGTACTCAGGCGCCGGATGGTCTCCCGGATGGCCCAACAGAGCTGGGGATGTTGTGAATAAATTGGTAGCGCCCTCTTTCATTGGCGTGCTCTGCGCCCTGGCGCTGGTCTCCTCGTCAGCGGGCACCCTTTCCGCGCCGCTTCTGGCAAACGACTCGGCGGTCGCGGCCGGTCCGCGGAGTGTGTTGCTGGAGCCTGCACTGCACGACGGCGGCGCGGGCTCTGCTGGCGACCCCCAAGCAGGATCCCCACTCACCCCTGCCGTGGAACCGGTGATCCGTCCGGCGTCTCCGGCCACCGCATCACCTGCCCCGGAGGCCCCCGCCCCCGTGACACTCGGGACGGTCCCGGCACCGGAGCCCGTGACGTCCCAGGCCACTGCCACCGGCACGCCGGAGACGGCCCCGGAAGTTCCGTGGATCCCGCCGCTGTGGGCACCGGATGAGGAACTGGGGAAGCCCGCACCGGTACTGCCCGCCCCCGAATCCATGCTTGCCGCGCCGCGTCCTGAAGCCCTGGTGCGGGACGACAACTCAGCAGCGATCCTCACGGTCTTCAACCGGATCAACGAGTACCGGGTGTCCAAAGGCCTGGCGCCCGTGAAGTATCACCCCACAGTGGCGGGACTGGCCCAGGAATGGTCGGACAACATTGCCTCACGCGAGGTCATTGAGCACCGTGCCAACTTCTGGACCGATCCCCGCGCCATGAATCCCAACAATGGCGCCGGTGAGGTCATCGCTATCCGCACGGACCGCGATGCCGCACTGCTGGTGGAGTGGTGGAAGGGCTCACCCGGCCACAATGCGATGCTGCTCGACCCCCGGTTCAACGTGATGGGGGCCGGCATCTCCTACACCGACCGCACCTACAAGATTTGGGGCGTGGTGAACTTCTTCGGCTACACCACCCTTCCGGCAGGTACCGTCAACTCGCCCGGCGGTGCCACCAGTGGCGGTGGCGGCGCGGCCCTGCCGCCTCCCGCTCCCACCACGTGTGATGCCACGGTCCGCCACATGCCGCCAACACTGGACCTGTCCTCCGCTGCCATCACGGGCCCCGGCGACCTCGTCACAGTCGACTCCGCGGGGCAACTCCTCCGCCGCTCCTCCCTGGGTGCCCGTACCTACGCTGCCGCAAACGTCATCGGCTCCGGCTTTTCCGGCGCCAAGGAAGTCTTCGTCACGGACTGGGACCGCGACGGCGCCTATGACCTGCTCACCCAATGGACCAACGGCAACCTGACCCTGCACCGGGGCAATGCCACCGGCGGGTTCCAGGCGCCGGCCACCCTCGGCTCCGGCGGGTGGGACACCCTGACCCTGGCCGTGGGCGGTTGGTGCGCCAATAACCGAATGCCCCAAATCCTGGCACGGGATGCCGCCGGAAACCTCTACCTGTATCCCAACAAGGGAACCGGTGACCTCGCCGCTCGGACCCTTATGGCCAGCGGGCTTCCTGCCGGCAGGCTGGCCATGGTCGATTACGATGCCGACGGCTTCCAGGACCTGCTGGCCATCCGCACCGACGGAGCGGTCCTGCTGTACCGCGGCTGGGGAACCACTGCGCTGCGCGCCGAAGCGCGGCCCACAGTTGCCACCGGCTGGCAGGACGCCACGGGGGTGAAAGCACTGCGGGACGTGACCGGGCTGAACTCGGCGGGCGTGGCTCTGCGTCGAGCAGGCGACGTGGTGCAGTACTGGGACCTGACCGGCGGAAGCCTTGCCTCGGCGTCGAACATTGCCGGGCCTTGGACCGGCCAGCGGCTGGCCCAGTAGGCAGGATCAGCGGTAGGGCCGGCGGGGCCTAGACGGCGGGCTGGAGTTCCAGGACGTCCTTGAGCCGCTCCAGCTGGGCTACTTCTGCCCGGACACTTCGCTGGACCATCTTGTTCAGCAGGCCCAGACGGTCAAGGAACGGAAACCGGCCCTCGGCCTGCGCTTCGACCGCAAACCGCACCCGGGTTCCCGTCCCTTCCGTGCTGAGGTAGTAGCCGCCGCTGCGGTTTGCGGGGCCGGACAGGACGCGGAACTCAATTTCAGCGCCCGGCCGGGCCTGGGTGATTTCGAGGTCAGCCGGAATGCTCAGCCCGGACCGGCCCGCGACCATCTGCCGGTAGACGGCGCCCTTGGCCTCGGCCGGGCCCTGCAGCAGCTTCACGCTGCGGACGCCCTCGCGCCAGTGCGGAAGATTGGTGGCGTCGAGCAGGTACAGGTACACAGCCATGGCGTCACGCCGGATGAGGACCTCGTGTTCTGCGAATGCCATGTAAATCTTCCCGTGGTTGACGTCGGCCTGCCGTGCTGACCGCCTCCCCCTGACGCCGCAGCCTTCCGGTTCAGGTTAGCCAGCGCTCCGGACCCGCACCTAGCCAGGGCCTGCGACGTTATTGAAGAGTTACTGGATGACGCCGCGGCTTACGGGACACGGCCAACAGCGCTCCGGGTTGGGCGGTTTGTGGCTCCATCTGCGCTAAGCTAAGTTCTGCCCCGCGCGAGTGGGGGCAGTGCGGCTGTAGCTCAATGGTAGAGCGCTAGCTTCCCAAGCTTGATACGCGGGTTCGATTCCCGTCAGCCGCTCCATCTTCTGCAGTATCGCCGAGGCCGCACGGAGGGTATTAGGTGCCGCGGTGTAGGGTCGGTAGTCAGGAACCTTTCGGTTCCGCTACAGGAGCAATCATGGCTGATAAGTCCCCGCGTCAAACGGCATCAAAAAAGTCCGGCAAGTCCATCAAGGAAAAACGCGCAGACAAGAGGGCCGCTTCCGCGCCGGCCAGTTCCCTGGATACTCCGTCCGGCAAGAGCGCTGCCAAGAAGAAGTAGCCGGGAAACCGCCGGATGAGGGCTGGACCGGCAGCTTGAAGCGGCGACCAGAAATAGCTGGCGTTTGCTTCAGGCTGCCGCTGCCCGGTTCACGATCTGCAGCGGTCGGCGCCGGTCCTTCAGGTCCACCCGAAGCGTGAGCGCTGCTTTCCGTGCCAGCAGGACGGCCACCGTCAGCGCCGCGATCGCCGGAACCCCGCCCGATACCAGGAGCGCGACGTGCGGGTCAGCGTGTTCGGCGATCCAGCCCAGCATGGGTCCGCCCAAAGCCTGGCCGCCGATCAGCACCATGATGTAGAGGCTCATCACCCGCCCCCGGATTCCCATGTTCGAACTGACCTGGACCAGCTGGTTGGAGCCGGTGAGGAACATCAGGCACCAGAATCCGGACATGACCATCGCCGCACCGAACCAGGCCATGGACGGCGCCAGCGATGCAAGGCAAAGCATCGCTCCATACATGCCGGCGCAGAACACCACGGACCGCAGCCGAAGCCGTCGGCGGCGGGTGGAAGCCACCGCACCGGCCAATGCACCGAGAGCCACCAGGGCGTTGAGCAGCCCGTAACCGCCCGCACCCACCGCAAAGACCTGGTCGGCGAACGCTGCAAGCACCACCGGCAAACTCATGGCGAACACCGCTATGAAGCCTGCCATCAGCCAGGGCCAGTAGATGGTGGGCTTGCTGAGCGCGTATCGCAGGCCTTCGCGAAGCATCCCCTTGCTCTTGGGTGCCGGCGCGCTGACGAACAGCTGGTCCTTACGCAGGATCAGCAGCATGGCAACAGTGCAGCAGCAGGCGAAGGCGTTACCGGCGAAAGCCCAGCCTGCACCGACGGCGGTCAGGAGCAGTCCGGCCAAAGCGGGGCCGATCAGGCCACCCAGTTGGAAGGTTGTGGAATTCACGCTGATGGCGTTCCGCAGGTACTTCGGACCCACCAGCTCGTGGACGAAGACTTGGCGGGCGGGCTGGTCAAGGACGGTGACCAGGCCCAGCACCAGTGCGATGACGTAGACATGCCACACGTCAACGGTTGCGGTGAGGGCGAGGACAGCCAACGCCCCGGCCAGGACCGCGGCCATGCCCTGGCACAGAATCAGGATCTTCCGCTTGGCGAACCGGTCGGCCACCATCCCACCCCAGGGTCCCAGCAGCAGGGACGGCAGGAATTGCAGTGCCACCGTGATGCCCACAGCTGTAACTGAACCGGACAGTTCCAGCACCATCCAATCCTGGGCAATCCGCTGCATCCAGAGTGCGATCACGGCAATGAAGTGGCCGGCGGCGAAAATCCGGAAGTTGGGCACTTTCAGGGAGATGAACGTGTGCCGCCACGGAAGGTGCTCGGCCACAACCGGGAGCGGCTGGGTGTGGGGCGCAGAACCTGCGGAGTCGATGACGGGCTGGGTGACGGTTGCCGATGACGGCGGTGGGGGTGCCACAGGTATGTCCTCACATTGCTGGCGGCCTGGGATGCCCTTAACGCTAGGCTGGGCCCGAAGATTATGGAGATGTATCGTGCCTATAAGTCCCATTGCGGTCCGTAATACCATCCCAAACCCTCAGAGGAGTCCGTCTTGTTTGACCCCACCCAGCTGCGCTCCTTCCTGGCGGTGGCCGAAACGCTGAGCTTCACCAAGGCTGCCGAGCGCTTGGGCCTGGCGCAGCCCACCATCAGCCAGCACGTCCGGAAGCTGGAAACGGCAGCCAAGCGGGTACTGATCACCAGGGACACCCGCGATGTCCGGCTTACGGACAACGGGGATGCGATGGCAGGGTTCGCGCGCAACATCCTGTCCGCCCATGACGCCGCGGCCCGCTATTTCTCCGGCTCGGCAATGCGTGGCCGCCTCCGGTTCGGCACCGCGGACGATCTTGCCATCACCGGCCTGCCCCGGATCCTCCGCGAGTTCCGGCAGATCTATCCACAAATCAACCTTGAGCTGACGGTGGGCCAAAGCGACCAGCTGTACCGCAAACTCAACGCCGGCCAGCTGGATCTCGTTTTCGTGAAGTGGGTGGCCGGAGCCAAAGACGGCACCGTGGTGCAGCATGACTCGTTCTCCTGGGTGGGCCTGGAGCAGACCAGCCTGGAGCCGGGCACCCCGGTCCCGCTGATTGCCTACCCCTCGCCCAGCCTCAGCAGGAAACTGGCCATTGACGCCCTCGAGGCACATGGCAGGACCTGGCGCATCACCTGCACCACCCGTCAGATCAGCGGGGTGCTGGCCGCCGTCCGGGCTGGAATCGGCGTCGCGGTCATGCCGACGTCGCTGGTCCCGGAAGACCTGAAAATCATCACGCGGCGCTTCGACCTGCCCTCCGTAGGGGACGTCGACTTCACCCTGATCCGCAATCCCCTGGCCAACTCGGAGGTCATCGATGCCCTCACGCAGTCCATTGTGGGCAGGACCATCAACCGCCAGGCCTAGGAACGGGAACTTCGGCAGGCGTTACCTCCGGCAGAAGTAGGAGCAAAGCGCCATCCCGTGAAAGCTTTCCATTGATGTCAGAACGTTACCTAATCTATGCTGGTCTCCCATGGTCAAGCAGCTGGCCGGTTCTCTCACACGGGCGTGCCCTGCACGACAGAGCTCCCGCCCGGGACAGGCAGCCAATGAAGACAGCCAAGAACACCCATTTCACTGCGGCCCATGCACACCCGCACACCTCTCCGCGGCCCGCAACCCGCCAATCGAACCTGGGCGCAGGAGTAGCAACCACAGATTCCGGCTACGTAGGCAAGCCAACCTGCGACAAGTGCCGTACCGACGAATTCATCTACCTCGAGTCCTATATACCGCCCACCTACCGGCGTGACGGCGCAGTAGCCACCCTTGGGGAAGTGGCCTACACCTGCACCCGCTGCGAGGACTTCTCAGCACACAGCGTTCCCGTGACATGGACGCCGCCCGGGTGGTACCTGGGCTGACACCCGCAGGTCTCCTGCCGCGCAGCCAGCGCGGACACTGACGGCAAACAAGGCCGGGCGGCCACCCGAGAAGGTGGCCGCCCGGCCTTGTGTTGGCCTGCGCCTGGTTAGATCAGGGCATCCGAGAGGTGATTCGGGGTGCCGAAGCGGTGGGCCGTGATGCTGACGGCCTGCTCGTGCAGGAACGGCAGCAGTTCCACGCGGCCAGCCTCCGTGACCGGGTGGGAGTACACCGCCAGGTCGGGCCTGCCGCCGGTTGCCTCGGCGAGCGCGGATGCGTCCCCGCCG
>NZ_JBNHFD010000063.1:0-21609 GCF_059089865.1 Arthrobacter sp. Y3221157 | reverse complement strand
AGTGCGGCTACGGGCGCGGCCGCAGGTATCGGCGCGGCGGCGCTGCTGAGCGCCGGGAGCAGTGTTGCGCCGGGCGCTGGGGCAGCGGCCAGCCTGGCGGAGGTCCCGTCCCCGGCGGCGCAGGTGCTCGTCACCGTGCCGGTGTTGTCGCTGCTGGGGGTCACTGACGAGCCCGCGGTGCTGGATGGTCATGGCCCGGTTCCGGCGTCGATGGCCCGGCAACTCGTGGCCGAGGGGGCGGCGTCGTTCTATCGCGTACTGGTGGACCCGCGGGACGGGGCGCCGCTGGAGATCGGCCGAAAGAACTACCGGATACCGGCTGCAATGCGGCGGTGGCTGCGGCTGCGGGACGGCAAGTGCCCGTTCCCCGGCTGCAGCAACGCCTCGCTCGACAACGAAGCCGACCACCTGCTCGCCTGGCATCACGGCGGGACCACCGGCCTCAGGAACCTGGGACAGCTCTGCCCAAAACATCACCGGATGAAACACGGCAGCGGCTGGGAACCCACCCCCGCCAGCAAGGACCGCCCGCCGGGCTGGATTTCACCCGCCGGCCGGCGCTACAACAGTGAATCCCAGGACTGGGAACCACCACACCTGCCACCCGGGCTCCTGGCCGGGGAAGCCTTACTGGGGGAACTGTCAGTGGAATGGAGCTATTTGGAAGAAGTGCTCGTGGAGAGCCTGTCCTAGTTAGGTCCTCAGTCGCCGCGGGTGCCGAAAACGATCTCGTCCCAGGACGGGACACTGGACCGCTTCGGCCTGGACGGCTGGCGTTCAGGTGCCTCCGTCTCGGGCAGTTGGCCAGTCACGGGCGTACTGTCGTCGTGTCTGGAAACCCGCCGGCGAGGAGCCCCGCCCAGCAATTCGTTCAGGCCGACATTAGGAGATGCAGCGGCCCCACTGGCTGCTGCAAGCTCCGAATCGTCGCCCGCTTGGTCGGTGCCGCTCTCGTCGGTACCGGTTGGGGACACTCCGGCCGAAGCAGTGCCCGAAGGACGGGTGGGGGACGCGACGATGGTGACTTCGCGGGTGTCTGTGCTGACGCCGTCGTGCAGCCGCAGGGCCTCCTCCACCGGATCGCGGTGCGGCGCGATGAGGCTGAGCCTGGACATCATGGAGGGACGGGCGTCGCGCCGGCGGATAAAGGAATCCCCCTTGGCGGCGGGTGCGTCCTCCATATCGTCCTGCGGCCCGGTCTCCGGCTCCTCCGGTTCCGGGATGACCTCCGACGGACGGGGGTGGGCTGCCGGTACGCCATGGGTCAGCAGCAGCGCGAGGGCGTCGTCGGAATCTTCGTCCACGCCCAGGCGCTGTCCGCGGCGGGAGCGCAGCATGTCGAGCAGCCCGTCAGGGTCCTTGCCCGGACCTTGGCCAGGTCCGGCCTGGTTGCCGGGGCCGGAACGGACGTTGTCCGCATCGGCCTCGAAGTCGAAGGGCCTGTCCGAGACGGCTGAGAGCCGCCGCGCGGGAACAGGACCGTCAAGCGGCTCCAGTTCACTCAGCTGCTGCGCCCACCGGTTGGTGTTTTGCAGGGATTTCCGGACCGGGTTGAAGGTCCACAACGCCGGCGGTTCCTCGCCGATGCCGGCCGTACCGCCGGTCTGGGGTTCGAAGCTGGCCGAGACGGTCCAGGTCCCGTCCTGCCGGCGCCAGGAGTCCCACTCCACTGTTGAAGGATCGATTCCATGCGCGGACAGCCGGTGGGCCACCATATCGTCCAGGGTGGCCGGGCTGTCGCCGAACGCCGCCCGGTACACGTCGTGGCCGGGGGAGGGCGTGGCAACTTCCACCTTTCGGGCCTGCTGAGCCACGTACTCGCGCTCCGCCAGGACCGGCCCCTCATAGCGCTCCACCTTGGCGAGCTGCAGCCCGGACAATTCCGCAACTTCGGCGGCCGTGGCACCGGCACGGATCCGCGCCTGGATGTCCCGGGGGGACATGGGGATGGCAGGCCGGTCGGCGGGCCGCTTTGCCGCCGATCTGCTTGCCGTCCTCAGGGCTTCATCGATCGGCAGCTGGAACATCTCGCCGCCGGCTCCGCTCAACAGGAGGTGCGTCCCGTCGTCGTGCACGCCCACAAGCCGTAGATCCTGCATCCAAATCCTCCACCCTGGCATTACTATCAATCGAAACTCTGCCACCCGGTGTACGTGTTTTGCCTCAAGGGGCCGGGCGTGCCGCGATTTTCCGCCGTAGCAGGGGACCGAGGGCCGCAACTGTGGATCCGGGCCGGCGGCGGCAGAGGGGCAGGGAAGTTGCTGCCGCCGGAGCGGGGTCTACCTGCGGGTCAGGGCTGCCGTGAGCCGGGCCGGGTGCCGGGTGGAGGTGAGCCAGTAGGGTGTGCTGTCCGCGGGGTCCGTGATGTCGATCTTCACCACGGGATCAATCCAGCCCCGTATGCAAAGGTAGGCAAGGCCATTGAGCCGCGTCCCGCGCTCTGCCGTTGCTTCCTCGCCGCGGAATTCCTGCACGTCACCCACGAACTTGCGCTCGATGGTGGCGCGGCCCACCGTCAGCGTGTCCCCGGTCACCAGGATGGTGGGAGTGGACAGCAACAGGAGCACCGTGATGATGACAAAGAGCACCGCTGCCGCAGTAAAACCGGCGGCCGCGCTGATGGGGGCAAAAACCAGGATTCCGGCGCCCGAAACACCCGCCGCGATGATCCAGATCCACAGGTTGGGCCAAAGCTTTTCCTTGTAGGTCACCGACGCTCCCGTGGACGAAGAATTGGGCACGGGCGAAGGGGAGCTTGATTCGGGCATACGCCAAGCTTTCCACCTTTGCCCCGCTATTTCATCTTGCGCCTGGTGTCCCCGGGCCGGCATTGGACCGGGGGTCATGCTGCCCCCGCCCGTGCCGTGAGCGGGACGCCTAGGTCCGGCGCGGGCGCGGGGGTTAGAGTGAGTGACTGTGACTGATCATCCCGCCACACTCGACACTGCCCTCCACCAAGCACCCGCAGCCCCGGGCGCGGACAACCCGGCACCCACCCTCCAGGTCCAGCTGAAGATGCTGGACCCGGGTTTGGCGGCGCCGTCCTACGCGCACCCGGGCGACGCCGGCGCTGACCTCCGGGCGCGGGAGGACGTAGTCCTGCAGCCGGGTGAGCGCAAGCTCGTTCCCACCGGAGTGGCCATCTCGCTTCCCTATGGCTTCGTGGCCCTGATCCATCCGCGCTCCGGCCTGGCCACCAAACACGGTCTCACTATCGTCAATTCTCCCGGCACGGTGGACGCGGGCTACCGCGGCGAAATTTCCGTCACCCTGCTCAACACCGACGCAAGCCAGCCCATCGAACTGCGGCGCGGCGATAGAATTGCCCAGATGGTCATCCAGCGCGTAGAGCACGCGCAGTTCGTCCCGGTCCCAGAATTGAGCGAATCCGTACGCGGCACCGGAGGGTTCGGGTCAACCGGCGGATTCACCCTTCCCTAACGCCGGTTTCGTGCCGGCGCAGACGCCGGCGGCCGGCACAAGCACGACGGCGGGGCCTCCCCAGGCCGGACCGGAACTTCACAACTAAGGAGACACCCTGATGGTCTTTGGGCTCGGCAGGAAAGCCAAGAAGGAACAGGCGGCCGAACCGGACGAACCGTTGACGCTCGCGGAGCCCGCGGACGCCGAAGCGGGCAGCACCGGACGCCGTGCCAGCGGCCCTTTCGATGCATCCGAAATCAGCAGCCGCGACGGCTACGTTGACCTCGGGGCGCTCCTGATCACGCCCAGCGAGGGCCTGCAGTTGCGTTTGGAAGTTGAGGAAGCCACCCAGCGGGTGGTGGCCGTCACCATGGACCTCAACGGTTCGAGCCTTCAGCTGCAGGCGTTTGCCGCGCCCAAGACCGAAGAGCTGTGGGAGGAAATCCGGGGCCAGATCGGCCAGTCAGTGGGCGCCCAGGGCGGCCAGGTCGAGGAGGTGCAGGGTGAGTTCGGGACGGAACTGGTCGCCAAGCTTCCCGCCGGCCTGCCCGACGGCAGCCAGGGCTACCGCGTGGCCCGCTTCATCGGCGTCGACGGTCCCCGCTGGTTCCTCCGCGGCGTCCTGGGCGGCGCCGCAGCACTGGACCGTGAGGCGGCCGGACCCCTCGAAGCCCTGTTCAAGAAGGTAGTGGTAGTCCGGGGCGACAGCCCCATGCCGCCCCGTGACCTCCTCCAGCTGCGCCTGCCGAAGGATGCCACTGCCACGCCCCCGCCTGCTGCTCCCGGCCTGCAGGAACCGGAGCGTGGCCCGGAAATCACCCAGATTGGCTGATTCCGTGCCGGATGGAGCATCCAGGGACGGTGGCCGCACCACGCCCCTCAGCCAGTTGCCCGTCAAGGGCCGGGTGCTCTGCCAGGGACGGATCGAGTCCATCACCTACGTCCCGGCGGACCGGAGCGCCGCTTTCAGCGCTATCGTCTCCGAGTCCGGGCCCGGCCGGCAGCGACCCGCAGCGGGGCGGCATCCCCGGCTGCGGGTGGTGTGGCTTGGACGCAGGCGGGTGCCCGGCATCGAAGCCGGCACCGAGCTCCGCCTCGAGGGAATGCTGTCCCGGAGCGAGGGCCTGCCCACCATGTTCAACCCCCGCTACGAGATATTGTCCCGTCAGGAGAACGAATGACCTCGCCCCAGCCCGACCCGTCCTCCGGAGGATCCCGGTCCGGGAACAACGGCCCGGAGCAGGAGCCGGGGACAGCGCAGGAGTCCTCGCCTGTGGCGGGCCTCGCCGCCGAATACGCGGCCAAGGCGGGACTGCACAGGACGCACGACGGCCGGGTGGATGTCCTGCGCAGTGCCGGTGGAGTCCAGGGCATCGCGGAAAGCATCATGCCGGGCCTGGTGTTCCTGGTTGCCTTCACCATCACGCAGGACCTTCCGCCGTCGCTGGTTGCCGCACTTGGCACCGCTGCGGTGTTCACCGTGGTCCGCCTCATCCAGCGACGGCCCCTGACCCAGGCACTCGCCGGCGTTGTCGGCGTCGGAATTTCCGCCTGGCTGGCCAACACCACCGGAAAGGCCGAGGACTTCTACCTCCCGGGCTTCTTCACCAACGCGGCGTACATCATCGCAATGGTGGTCTCCATCCTGGTCAAGTGGCCGGTGGCCGGACTGCTGTTCGGGTTCATCCGGAACGAAGGCCTCGACTGGCGCAAGGACCCGGGCCGGCTCAAGGCCTACCGGCTGGGGACCTGGATCATAGTGGCGGTCCTGGCGCTCCGGCTTCTCGTCCAGGTGCCGCTGTACCTGATGGGCCCGGAAGGCCTTGCCGCACTTGCCACCACCCGCCTCCTGATGGGGGCCCCGCTGTACATCCTGGGCGTCTGGGTGGCCTGGCTGGTGACCCGTCCTGCGCCGGCAAAGGACCTGACGGGCGGGGAACCGGCGCCGAAAGCCTGACGGCGCCCCGCGGCCATTAGCCGTCGAAGCCGTCGTCCTCGAAGGCCTGCTGTTCCGCGCGGCCTGCCGGCACCCCTTCTTCCTGGTGCTCTTCCTCCATCGAGTCGGCCGCCTCGGGTGAAAGCAGGGCGCGCAGCTGGTCCTCGGCGGCAATGGTTGTCACGAAGAACAGCTCGTCGCCGCCGTCAATGACGTCATCGCGGCTGGGCGTGATGGGGGCGTGGTCGCGCAGGATTGCCACCAGGGTGGCATCCTCCGGCCAGTCAATCTGCCCCACCGTCCGGCCGATCACGTGCGAATCGTGCGGCACGGTAAATTCGACCAGGGACGACACTCCGGTCTGGAGGGTCAGGAGCCGGACCAGGTCGCCGATTTCCACGGCCTCCTCCACCAGCGCTGTCATGAGCTGCGGCGTGTTGACGGCCACGTCCACGCCCCAGGAATCGTTGAACATCCAGTCGTTCTTCGGGTTGTTCACGCGGCCCACGGTGCGGCCGACGCCGAATTCGGTCTTGGCGAGCAGGGACACCACAAGGTTGACCTTGTCGTCGCCGGTGGCTGACACCACCACGTCCGCCTCTTCCACCTTGGCGCCCTGCAGTGTGCTCAACTCGCAGGCGTCGCCCACCAGCCAGTGTGCGCCGCGCAGTCCGCTCCGGCCGATCACTTCCGGCTTCAGGTCGATCAGCAAAATTTCGTGCTTATGGGCCAGCAGTTCCCTTGCGATGGATGACCCGACGCTTCCCGCGCCGACAATAACGACTTTCACTGCAACTCCTTGGCGGGGGCTTTGGCCAGGATCTGGGCGACGTGCGCGCTGCGGTCCACCTGCAACATGGCGTGGACCGTGTCGCCGTCCTGGTAGGCGGTTCCCGCATCGGGGAGCATGCCCTCGCCGAAGCGCGTGAGGTATGCCACCCGGACGTCCGCCGCTTTTTCGATGCTGCTGATCCGGTGTCCGATCCAGCCGGTGTCCAGGTCCAGTTCAGCCAGGACCAGGCGTCCGGAGGGCTCCCGGAAATCACCCGCCAGGTGCTGCTCGGGAAGGATTCGACGCAGGACCTGGTCTGCGCTCCAGCGCACCGCGGCCACAGTGGGGATGCCCAGCCGCTGGTAGATTTCCGCCCGGCCGGGATCGTAGATGCGGGCCACCACGTGCGGGACGTGGAACGTTTCGCGGGCCACCCGGGTGGCGAGGATATTGGAGTTGTCGCCGCTGGACACGGCAGCGAATGCGTAGGCTTCGGCCACGCCCGCCTGCTTGAGGGTGTCGCGGTCAAAGCCGACACCGGTGACCTTGCGGCCGGTAAACCCCTGGCGGAGCCGGCGGAAGGCGCGGTCGTCCTGGTCGATGATGGCCACGGAATGCCCGGCGTCCTCCAGCGTATGAGCCAGCGTCGCCCCCACCCGGCCACATCCCATGATCACGAAATGCGCCACCGTATCTCCTCTGTAATCCTGTGCAGGTTGTGCAGCTAGAACTCTACCGCCAGCATCCGGCGTTGCCCCTGTCAAGGGGCCGTCATGACAACCCCAGGGAATCAGACTAGCTTTGTGGGGTGCTGACAATACTGAACGCCGTCAAACGCGTGCTGGTGGGCAGGCCGTTCCGGAACGACCGGCTTTCCCACACCCTGCTTCCAAAGAAGATTGCACTACCGGTTTTCGCTTCCGACGCCCTGTCCTCCGTAGCCTACGCACCGGACGAAATCCTGCTGACGCTCGCCCTGGCCGGCGTCAGTGCAGTGGCCTTCTCCCCCTGGGTTGGGCTGGCCGTGATGGTGGTGCTCCTGACCGTGGTTGCCTCCTACCGGCAGAACGTCCATGCGTATCCTTCCGGTGGCGGGGACTACCAGATCGCCGGTGAAAACCTCGGGAAGAACGCGGGCATTACGGTGGCGTCTGCCTTGCTGGTGGACTATGTCCTGACTGTGGCTGTGTCAATGTCCTCCGCCGCGGCATACTTGGCCACCGCCATCCCTTCACTGTATGGGCAGCAGGCGCTGATCGCCGCCGTCGGCATTGTCATCCTGGCACTGCTCAACCTGCGGGGTGCTAGCAAAGGCGGCACCCTTTTCGCATTACCCACGTACATCTTCATCGCATCAATTTTCGGCATGACGGCCGTGGGGATTTTCCAGGCGGCCACCGGACAATTAGGGGAGGCGCCGTCAGCGGCCTTCACGATCGTGCCCGCAGCCGGTTTCGATGAAGGGCTGGTGGGGTTGGCCGGTGCCTTCCTGCTGCTTCGCGCGTTCTCCTCCGGCGCCGCAGCGCTCACCGGCATCGAAACGATCAGCAGCGGTGTACCCAGTTTCCGGCCGCCGAAGAGCAAGAACGCCGCTACCACCCTGCTTCTGCTGGGCGTCATCGGCGCCTCCATGCTGGCAGGCATCATCTACCTTGCCAATGCCACCAAGGTCCACGTCGTCCTGGACCCCGCCACCGAACTCCTGTTGAACGGCAGCCCGCTGCCGGAGGGTTACATCCAGAACCCTGTCATCAGCCAGATCGCCCAGACCATCTTTGGCCCCGGTTCCATCCTGTTCTACGTTGTGGTCGCAGCGACCGGCGTCATCCTGGTGTTCGCCGCCAACACTGCGTTCAACGCGTTTCCCGTCCTCGGCTCAATCCTTGCCCAGGACGGCTACCTTCCGCGCCAGCTCCGGACCAGGGGCGACCGCCTGGCTTTCAGCAACGGTGTCGTGGCCCTGGCGGCTGGGGCTTTGGTGCTCATCCTGGCCTTCAATGCCGATGTCACCAAGCTCATCCAGCTTTATATCGTGGGGGTCTTCATCTCCTTCACCGCCAGCCAGCTGGGAATGGTCCGGCACTGGGGGCGGCAGCTGAAGGTAACCAGGAACAAGACAGACCGACGACGGATGGCCAAGTCCCGCGCGATCAACACCGTCGGCTTCGGCATGACCGCCACCGTCCTTGTCATTGTGCTGGTCACCAAATTTGAGCAGGGCGCCTGGCTTGCCCTGCTGGCCATGTTCATCCTGTACCTGATCATGTGGAGCATCAAAGCCCACTACGACAACGTCGCCCGGGAACTGGCGGTGGACGAGGACGCGTCCCCGCGGGCCCTGCCTACCAGGGTGCATGCCGTGCTCCTGGTCTCGCATGTGCGCAAACCCGTCCTGCGGGCCCTGGCGTATGCACGGGCGTCGCGGCCCTCCCGCCTTGACGCGATCACCGTGGACATCGATCCCGAGGAAACGGCCCAGACCGTCGCCGACTGGGAAAAACTCGAAATCCCCGTGCCGCTGACGGTGCTGGCCAGTCCCTACCGCGAAACCGTCACCCCGATTATGGAGTACATCAAGCAGATGCGGCTGGACTCCCCGCGCGACCTTATCGTGGTGTATATCCCCGAATATGTCGTGGGCAAGTGGTGGGAGCAGCTGGTGCACAACCAGACCGCACTGCGCATCAAGACCCGGCTGCACTTCGAACCCGGGGTCATGGTGGCCAGCGTTCCCTGGCAGCTCAAATCATCCGAAGAAGCAAAGAACCTCCAGGACGTCCAATGACCGCCAAAACCTCCACCACCCCTGCCGCTACGCCGGAGGCCGGCGGGCACAGCGGCGAAGAAGCCGTCCTCGACGTCGGACCGGTGGCCCACGGCGGGCACTGCGTGGCCCGCCACGAGGGACGGGTCATCTTTGTCAGGCACGCTATCCCTGGCGAAAAGGTCCGCGTGCGCCTGACGGACGCGGAGGACAAAGCCAAGTTCTGGCGGGCCGATGTCATCGAAGTGCTGGAAGCGTCACCTGACCGTGTGGAGCACTTCTGGCGCCCTGCGGATTCAGGCCGTGCCTGGCAGCAGGGCCGTCCGCCAGTCGGCGGTGCTGAGTTCGGGCACATCACCCTCCAGCGGCAACGCAGCCTCAAGGCCGACGTGCTGGCCGAGCAGCTTCGCCGGCTGGCCGGCGTAGAACTTTCCGCGGCAGTGGAGCCGGTGGGTGCCGGCGGCGATGGGGGAGCAGCGTCCGACGGCGGCACGGGCCTCGCGTGGCGGACGCGCGCCAGCTTTTCGGTCACCCCCGGCGGCAAGCTCGGGATGCATGCACACCGGTCTACGCACATTGTTCCGGTGCGGGACATGCCGCTGGCCACTGACGCCATCAACGCCCTGCAGCTCTGGAACCTGGAACTGCAGGGGATCGAACGGGTGGAGGTGGCCGCGCCGGCCAACGGGTCACGGCCGCTGGTTCTTCTCGCCCCGGCACCGGGGACGAAGGCAAAGCGGCTGGCCGCCGTGGCGGCCCAACTGCCCGCGGACGTGTCCGTCGCGTCCTTCGATCCGGTCACGGAGGACGTCACTCAGCTCCGCGGCCGGACCTGGGTGCAGGAATCGGCGGCGGGCCACGACTACCGTGTCACAGGCGCGGGGTTCTGGCAGATCCATCGCGACGCGCCCGACACGCTTGTGGGGGCTGTCACAGATTTCCTGCACGGCGGCGGGTTCCTTCATGCCGGTGCCGTGGTGGCTGACCTCTATGCCGGGGCGGGCCTGTTCACCGCCGTGCTGGCCGACGCCGTGGGGGAGACGGGGTCGGTCCTGTCCGTGGAGGGCGCCCCGGGAACCAGCCGGGACGCCCGCAAGAACCTCCACGCCGCCCCTCAGGTGGAGATCATCCAGGGCCGCGTGGAGCGGGTATTGCGCCAGAAACCGCGGGACTTTGACGCCCTCATCCTGGACCCTCCCCGGGCCGGTGCCGGCAAGGCCGTGGTGGGACAGCTCGTCGCGGCGCACCCGCGCGCCATTGCCTACGTGTCCTGCGACCCGGCGTCGTTCGCCCGTGACGTGGGTTACTTCCGCCAGTCCGGCTGGGGCCTGGCCGGGCTGCGCGCGTTCGACCTCTACCCCCACACCCACCACCTTGAAACAGTGGCGCTGCTTGTTCCCCGCCCGTGATGCCGCCGCGGTTATCGACTACGATGGCCGTAGTAGTCCCACGTCGCGCCCGTATTCACGGCCGGCCGTGTGCAATTTTCGGGCCCGAAAGTAATTAGGGCGTCCTAACTAGCAGGCGGTCAACCGCGCGACAAAGATGAAACTGTTGCGAGAGGAGTCCTGCGATGAGCACTGTGGACAGCTTCGGTTCAAAAGGCAAACTTAATGTAGCCGGAACCGAGTATGAAATTTTCCGGTTGAACTCCGTTGAAGGTGCAGAAAACCTTCCGTTCAGCCTCAAGGTATTGCTTGAAAACCTGCTGAGGACCGAGGACGGCGCGAATATCACTGCCGATCACGTCCGCGCCTTGGCCGGCTGGGACCCGAATGCCCAGCCCGATACAGAAATCCAATTCACGCCGGCACGCGTGATCATGCAGGACTTCACCGGCGTTCCCTGCGTGGTTGACCTGGCGACGATGCGCGAAGCGGTCAAGGAACTGGGCGGTGACCCCAAGCGGGTCAACCCGCTGGCACCGGCCGAAATGGTCATCGACCACTCGGTTCAGATCGACGCCTTCGGCAACTCCGGTGCGCTGGAGCGCAACATGGAGATCGAATACCAGCGCAATGGTGAGCGTTACCAGTTCCTGCGCTGGGGCCAGACCGCGTTCGACGACTTCAAGGTGGTCCCGCCGGGAACCGGCATCGTGCACCAGGTCAACATCGAATACCTGGCCCGCACCGTTATGACCCGCGAAGTTGACGGCGCCCTCCGCGCCTACCCCGATACCTGCGTCGGAACCGACTCGCACACCACCATGGTCAACGGCCTGGGCGTGCTCGGCTGGGGCGTCGGCGGCATTGAAGCCGAGGCAGCCATGCTCGGCCAGCCCGTCTCCATGCTCATCCCGCGCGTCGTCGGCTTCAAGCTCAGCGGCAGCATCCCGGCCGGCGCCACCGCCACCGACGTGGTGCTCACCATTACCGAAATGCTGCGCAAGCACGGTGTTGTGGGCAAGTTTGTCGAGTTCTACGGTGAGGGCGTCGCCGCTGTGCCGCTGGCAAACCGCGCCACCATCGGCAACATGAGCCCGGAATTCGGTTCCACCGCCGCGATGTTCCCCATCGACGACGTCACCCTGGACTACCTGCGCCTCACCGGCCGCTCCGAGCAGAACGTTGCCCTCGTGGAGGCTTACTCCAAGGAACAGGGCCTCTGGCACGATCCCTCCCGCGACATCAAGTTCTCCGAGTACCTGGAACTGGACCTCTCCACCGTTGTCCCGTCCATCGCAGGCCCCAAGCGCCCGCAGGACCGCATCGAGCTCACCGAGGCCAAGGACGAGTTCCGCCACGACCTCAAGAACTACGTTTCCCACGACGCCGATGCCGGCACCCTGGACGAGTCCCTTGAGGAGAGCTTCCCGGCCTCCGACGCCCCGTCCTTCACCGCTGGAGCGACCCACGTCTCCGACACCGACCGGGAACCGCCGAAGTACTCGGCAGCGCACGGCGGCGCCGGACGCATCTCCAGCCCGGTGCCGGTCAAGATGGCTGACGGACGCGAGTTCGAGCTGGACCACGGTGCTGTCACCATCGCTTCCATCACGTCCTGCACCAACACGTCCAACCCGTCCGTGATGCTCGCCGCCGCCGTGCTGGCACGCAACGCCGTCGAAAAGGGCCTGACCGCCAAGCCGTGGGTCAAGACCTCCGTCGCCCCCGGCTCCAAGGTGGTCACCGACTACTACGAGAAGTCCGGCCTGACCCCCTACTTGGAGAAGCTCGGCTTCTACATCGTGGGCTACGGCTGCGCTACCTGCATCGGCAACTCCGGCCCGCTTGAAGCCGAGATTTCCGAGGCTGTCCAGGCCAACGACCTCGCCGTCGCCGCGGTGCTCTCGGGCAACCGCAACTTCGAAGGCCGCATCAACCCGGACGTCAAGATGAACTACCTGGCCTCCCCGCCGCTGGTCATCGCCTACGCCCTGGCCGGTTCCATGGACTTCGACTTCGAAACCGACGCCCTGGGCCAGGACACCGACGGCAACGACGTCTTCCTGAAGGACATCTGGCCCAACCCGGTTGAGGTCCAGCAGGTTATCGACTCCTCGATCGACAAGGAAATGTTCGCCAAGGGCTACGAAGGCGTCTTCGACGGCGACGATCGCTGGAAGGCACTGGACACCCCGGCAGGCGACACCTTCGCCTGGGATCCGAACTCCACCTACGTCCGCAAGCCCCCGTACTTCGAGGGCATGCAGGCGCAGCCGGAGCCGGTCAAGGACATCACGGGCGCCCGCGTCCTGCTGAAGCTGGGCGACTCGGTCACCACCGACCACATCTCCCCGGCCGGTTCCTTCAAGTCCGACACCCCTGCCGGCCAGTACCTGCTGGCCAACGGCGTGGAGCGCAAGGACTTCAACTCCTACGGTTCCCGCCGCGGCAACCACGAGGTGATGATCCGCGGAACGTTCGCGAACATCCGCATCAAGAACCAGATCCTGGATGGCGTCGAAGGTGGCTACACCCGCGACTTCACCCAGGAAGGCGGCCCGCAGGCGTTCGTCTACGACGCAGCGCAGAACTACCAGGCAGCCGGCACCCCGCTGGTGGTCCTGGCCGGCAAGGAGTACGGTTCCGGCTCCTCCCGCGACTGGGCAGCAAAGGGTACTGCCCTGCTGGGCGTCAAGGCCGTCATCGCCGAGAGCTACGAGCGCATCCACCGCTCCAACCTCATCGGCATGGGTGTCCTGCCCCTGCAGTTCCCGGCCGGCGAGTCGGCTGCGTCGCTGGGCCTGGCGGGCACGGAGACGTTCTCCGTTGAGGGCGTCACCGCCCTGAACGAAGGCACCACGCCGAAGACCCTCAAGGTCACGGCAACCGCCGAAGACGGTTCCGCCACCACGTTCGACGCCGTGCTGCGCATCGACACCCCGGGTGAAGCGGACTACTACCGCAACGGCGGCATCCTGCAGTACGTGCTGCGCCAGATTTCCGCGAACTAGCGGGAACTGCCCAGCAGGCAGCATCTCCCGAAGCCCCGGCCGGTCACCGACCAGCCGGGGCTTCGGCTGTGCAGGCGCGTCCGGTCCCGTGGACCAAGGCGTTAGAGTTAAACGGCACGTCTACCACCTGAAGGAGGGGTCATTGGGAATCTTGGACACCATCCGGAATCCGCAGGACCTGAACGAGTTGACCGAAGAACAGCTCAAGCAGCTGGCTTCGGAGGTCAGGGAATTCCTGATCACAAACGTTTCCCAGACGGGCGGTCACCTCGGGCCAAACCTTGGCGTGGTGGAGCTGACCCTCGCCGTGCACCGCATCTTCGACTCGCCGCGTGACAGCATCGTCTTTGACACCGGCCACCAGTCGTATGTCCACAAACTGCTCACCGGACGCCAGGACTTCACCACCCTCCGCCAGGAAGGCGGGCTGTCCGGCTACCCGTCCCGTGCCGAGTCCGAGCACGACATCGTGGAAAGCTCGCATGCTTCCTCCTCACTGTCCTGGGCGGACGGAATCTCCCGCGCCCGCCAGCTGACCGGGGAAGGCGACCGGCACGTCGTCGCCGTCGTCGGTGACGGGGCACTGACCGGTGGGATGGCCTGGGAGGCGATCAACAACATCGCCGCGGACAAGAAGCGGCGGGTGGTCATCGTCGTCAACGACAACGGCCGGTCCTACGCCCCGACGGTGGGCGGATTCGCGGACTACCTGGCCTCGCTGCGGCCCACCATCGATTCGTTCCGCACCGCCCCCGCCTATGAGGTGGCGCTGGACTGGTGGAAGAAAAAGCTCCAGGACGGCGGCCCGGTGGGCCAGTTCACCTACAAGAGCCTGCATGCCATGAAGAAGGGCATCAAGGACTGGTGGGCTCCGCAGGGCATGTTCGAGGACCTCGGCATGAAGTACATCGGGCCCGTGGACGGCCACAACCTCCAGGCGATGGAGCATGCCCTCGCCACCGCCAAGCACTACAACGGCCCGGTCATCGTGCACGCCATGACGGAAAAGGGGCACGGTTACGCCCCTGCCCGCGCGCATGAGGCGGACCAGTTCCACGCCGTCGGCATCATCGACCCGGAAACCGGCGAACCCACCGGGAAAGCCGGCGCCAAGTCCTGGACCTCGGTCTTCGCCGACGAGATCGCTGCCATCGCCGACGAACGGCAGGATGTGGTGGGCATCACCGGAGCCATGCTCATCCCGGTAGGCCTGCACAAGTTCGCGGCCAAGCACCCGGACCGCGTCATCGACGTCGGCATCGCCGAGCAGCATGCCCTCACCTCCGCGGCGGGCATGGCCTTCGGCGGCCTGCACCCCGTGGTGGCTGTCTATGCCACCTTCCTCAATCGCGCTTTCGACCAGCTGCTCATGGACGTTGCCCTGCACAAGGCAGGGGTCACCATCGTCCTGGACCGCGCCGGCGTCACTGGTCCGGACGGCGCCAGCCACCACGGCATGTGGGACATGGCCATGGTCCAGGTGGTACCCGGACTCCACCTGGCTGCTCCCCGCGATGCCACCCGGCTGCGGGAGGAACTCCGCGAGGCCATCGCCATCAGCGACGCGCCCAGCGTTGTCCGTTTCTCCAAAGGCTCTGTGGGGGCCGAAGTTGAAGCACTGGAACGCCTCAGCGACGGTGTGGACATCCTGGCCCGCCGTCCTTCGGGGTCCACGGAGAACGATGTGCTGATCGTCAGCGTCGGCGCCATGGCCGAGCTGGCCCTCGACGTCGCCAACAGGCTTGGCGCGCAGGGCATCAGCACCACGGTGGTGGATCCGCGGTGGGCCCTTCCCGTCCGCCGCTCCATCATCGCGCTTGCCTCCCACCACCGGCTGGTGGTCTGCATCGAGGACGGCGTACGCGCCGGCGGCGTGGGCTCGCGCATCCGCCAGGAGATGCGCGCGGCCGGGGTGGACACTGCCCTGAACGAGGTCGGCCTGCCGGTCGAGTTCCTGGACCACGGCAGCCGCAGCCAGGTCCTGGAGCGTGTGGGGCTCACTGCCCAGCAGATTACGCACGACGTCGTCGCGCAGGTTTTGGGGACGAAGGTCCCGTTCGCGCGCCCGCTGCCGGGGCAACAACACCCCACCACCGGCAGCCTTCCAATCCTGTGAGGGAAGAGGATGCGCTGAAGATTCCGGGCGCAACGGGGGAGTCCGGACCGGTCATGCACACCACAACAACGAGGGTCCCCAGCGGCCTCCAGCCCGGCCAGCTGGTGGTGTCCCGGAACCGGAAATGGAACGGCAAGGCCCACTGGGTGGTGCCGGGGCGCTACCTTGGCGAGGACCGGCACGGCTGGTGGATCTTCCAGGGCACCAACGAGTTCTGCTCGCGCCCGGGCGCCGCGTTCTACACCCGGTCCGACGCCGTCCTGCTGGTCCCGCGACATGGGGACTGGGTTGCCACGTTCTACGACTCGGCCCATCCGAACGGGGTACGGGTCTATGTGGACCTGGCAGTAGGCCACGAATGGACGGACATCCGGCCGGCCGTCACCGAGTTCCACGTCATCGACATGGATCTGGACGTCATCCGGACCGCGGACCGGGGCGTTTTCATCGACGACCAGGACGAGTTCGCCGACCACAGTATGTCCATGAACTACCCCGAACGGCTCATCGGAGACATCCAGGCCGCAGCGGACGAACTTTACCGGGCCGTCAAGGCACAACAGGCACCCTTTGACGGCACCGACGTCGAATGGTTCACGGAAGGACGCAAATGAGCGGGATTGTCAGGGTCTACAAGCGCGACGACGAGGGCGTGCTCCACTTCCGGGAGGCCTGGTTCGACGAGGAGTACAGCCAGTTCGTGATGAACTTCGGCGTGGTGGGGCACCAGAGCAAGACCGAAGAGACGGACGTCGCAGACGCCGCGGCCGCCGATGCGCTGCTGGACGCCTTCGCCGTGCAGTGCGCCGAGGACGGCTACGCGGAGATTCCGGACGAGGAGCAGTTCTGGGTGGTGGCGCAGTTTGCCTTGAAGACCAGGGAAGGCACCGAACGCGACCGGTTCCTGGAGGAAAAGGCGAAGGATGCCCTGGTCAGCCACCTTGCCTGGCGCGGCCTCGGCACCGTGGACCGGTCCGAATTCACGGACTTCAAACTCAACATCTTCTGCCTCTGCCCGGACGCCAACAAGGCCGCCAACGCCATCAAGGTCTGCGCCCGCGGCGAGGACCTGGACTTCACCAAGCTCACCATCGCCGCGGCCCCGTTCAAGGAACCGGACAAGTTCAAAGTGAAGCACTCCGCCAGGTCCGCCACCACGTTCAGCCTCTAGGAGTTTCCTTGACCACCTACCGCCGCGTCGGAAAATCAGGGCTGACGGTCTCCACGGTCGGCCTGGGCTGCAACAACCTCGGCCGCGCCAGCACCGCCACCGAATCGCAGGAAGCCACCGACGCCGTGGTCGCCGCTGCGCTGGACGCCGGGATCACCCTGTTCGACGTCGCCGACACCTACGGCCGGGAGCCGGGGCTCAGCGAGACAATGCTGGGCAAAGCCCTGGGCAGCCGCCGCGCCGACGTGGTGGTGGCCACCAAGTTCGGCATGGACATGAAGGGCGCCAACGGGCCCGACTTCGGCGCACGCGGCTCACGGCGCTACATCATCCAGGCGGTGGAGGCTTCGCTGCGGCGGCTCGGCACGGACTGGATCGACCTCTACCAGTTCCACACCCCGGACCCCCTGACCCCCATCGACGAGACCCTGTCCGCCCTCGATGCGCTGGTCACCAGCGGCAAGGTCCGGTACATCGGCCACTCGAACCGAGCCGGCTGGCAGATCGCGCAGGCCGAGTACGTGGCGCGGGAGCTGGGCGGCGCCCGCTTCATTTCCACCCAGAACCACTACAACCTCCTGGACCGGCGGGCGGAACTGGAAGTGACGCCGGCTGCCAAGGAATTCGGCCTGGGGGTCCTGCCGTATTTCCCGCTGGCCAACGGCCTGCTCACCGGCAAGTACTCGCCCGGGCACGCGCCCGAAGGCTCCCGGCTCAGCCACACCCGGACGCACATGGTGCACGACGCCGACTGGGAGCAGCTGGGACGGTTCAGCCGCTTCGCCAAGGAACGCGGGCTCACCGAAATCGACGTCGCGTTCTCCTGGCTTGCCGCCCAGCCGTCGGTGGCCAGCGTCATCGCCGGCGCCACCCGGCCGGACCAGGTCCGGCAGAACGCCGCGGCTGCCGACTGGATCCCCACTGAAGCCGACCTGCAGGAACTGGACGGGATCTTCCCCGCAGTCCCCAAAGTGGCACTCTTCTAGGCCGCCATGCCCGCCTACCTCCTGGACGTCGATACCGGCATCGACGACGCACTGGCCGTTGCCTACCTCGCGGCCCTGCCGGACACGGAGTTCGTCTCGGTGACGGCAACACCCGGCAACGTCGATGCGGACCAGGTGGCGCGCAACACCCTCGCGCTCCTCGAATTGTGCGGCCGGCACGGGGTGGAAGTGGCCATCGGTGCGCGCAGGCCTCTGTCCGTACCGCTGCTGACCACCCCTGAGACTCACGGACCGCAGGGCATCGGCCACGCCGTCCTGCCGGAACCGGAAGGGCGGGTGTCGCCGCGCCACGCCGTCGACCTCTGGATTGAACATGCCAAGGCACGGCCGGGGGAGCTGACGGCACTGGTCACCGCACCGCTGACCAACTTTGCGCTGGCACTCCGCAAGGAGCCGGACCTTCCGCAGCTCCTGGCCGGTGTGGTGATCATGGGCGGCTGCTTCTACTACCAGGGCAACACCACGCCTACCGCGGAATGGAACACCCACGTGGACCCGCACGCGGCGAAGGAGGTCTACGCCGCTTACCGTGGGCGGGCCATGGAAAAGCTTCCCGTGGTGTGCTCGCTGGACACGACAGAACGCATCGAGATGCGGCCGGAGCATGTCCGGCAACTGGCGGAAGCGGCAGGCGCCGCCGTCCCCGAACTGGTGCTCCCGGACCAGCCGGAAGGGCAGCGGAGCACCTCGGACAACGGGATCATCAGGCACCTGTCCGATGCGTTGCGGTTCTACTTCGAGTTCCATCGGCGTTACGACCAGGGCTACCTTGCCCACGTCCATGACTTCTTCGCCGCCGGCGTGGCGGCGGGAACGCTGGAGTACACGGCCCGGCCGGCTACCGTGGACGTTGAGGCGGAATCGCCGCTTTTCGCCGGAACAACGGTTGCCGACTTCCGCGGCCTGTGGGGCATCGAACCCAACGCCAGGATCGTCTCCGGCAACAACCCGGAGCAGGCCTTCCGCGAACTGGTATCCACCGTTGGCGGCCTCGCAGCCCGGCTGGGCTGAAATACTCCACCACCGGTAGAATGGTCCCCGGCCCGCCGGTTGGTAATCCGGTGCGGCTGCTGCCGAGGTGACATAGGCGGCGTCCCGCACGGCCCGGCATTTTCCGGGCCCTGAAGTGCCGCACCCCAGAAGGAACCCCATGTCATCGCCCTCCCTGACGTTGCCGTCTCCAGCCCCCGCTGCCGCCCGCAGGCGCCGGCTGCTGGAAATCCTCGGCGGCCTGGCCATCGCCGCCACCTACATCTACCTGGTGCTCAACCAGCCTGCCGACATCACCGGCGGCCCCGGCAGCGCAGCGGCCCTGGTCGCCCTGTCCGGCTTCCTGGCCGGGGCTGTCCTGCTGATCGTCGCCATCCTCCCCACACTTCCGGCCTCCACGGTGGTGCTGATCCCGGTGGCCCTGGTCCTGAACATCGTCCTCGGCCAGTTCGTGGGCAGCACCCTGGTCCCGTTCTACCTGGACGCAATCGGCACCGTCCTGATCGCCGTGCTGGCAGGACCGGCAGCCGGTGCCGCCACCGGCGCCCTCAGCAGCATCGTCTGGTCCTTCTTCAACCCCACTGTGCTTCCCTTTGCCGCCGGGGCCGCACTGATCGGCTGCCTCGCCGGGCTGGCCGCGCGCTACGGCCTGTTCCGCCGCTTCTACCTCGCGCCCGTGGCCGGCTTCGCCACCGGGATCATCGGCGGCGTAGTGTCCGCACCGGTTGCGGCCTTCGTGTTCGGCGGCACCTCCGGGGTGGCCACGGGTGCGATCGTCAGCGCCTTCCGCTCGATGGGCGATACCCTCCTGGCCGCCATCACCAAGCAGGCACTCATTTCGGACCCCATGGACAAGGCCATCGTCTTTACCGTGGTGGCTGTGCTGGTCTACGCACTGCCGCGCCGCGCCAGCCAGCAGTTCCCGTTTGTCCGCCGGCACCGCGTGCTCGCCGGCAAGGCTCCCGCGCCGGAAGCAACGCGGACCGAAGCGACGGTGCAGGGGCCGGGTCAGGCGTCCTAGGCATACCCGTGCGGATTCATCCGCTGACCGGACTGGCAGCGGCCGGCAGCACAGCAGTGATCACGACGGCGGCGGCGAGCCTTCCGCTGTCCGTCGCCGTATCCGCCGCTGCGCTGGCGCTCTCGGTGGCGGCGGGCACCGCCCGCCGGATGCTGCCCACTGCCGCCGCCGTGCTGCTGCCCCTGGGGTTGTCCCTGCTGATTGTGCACGGGCTGTCCTTTCCGGAGGGGCTGACGGTTCTCGCCCAGTGGGGTCCGGTCCGCGTCACCGCAGAGGGTTTGTCCTTCGCGCTCGAGCGGGCGGCCCAGCTGTCCGCGGTGGTCCTTATCCTGCTGGCCTACTCCTTCAGCGTCAGCGTCCCGGACCTGGTGGCGGCACTGTCCGCGCGCGGCATCCGTGGCCGGTTCGGGTTCGTGCTCGCCTCCACCCTCACGTTGCTGCCGGCCATAGCTGCCCGCACCGAGCGAATCAGGCAGGCCCAGGAATCGCGCGGTCTGGTGATCCGGCGCGGGCTCCTGCACCGGGCAGCCGCCTTCCGCCTCCAGGCTGTCCCGCTGGTCCTGTCACTGGTGGAGGACGCCGGAACCCGGGCCGCTGCCCTGGAGGCACGCGGCTTCAGCAGCACCGGCCCCCGCACCAGCTACCGGGTCGTGCCGGATTCGCTGCCGCAACGGGTCCTGCGCCTGGTGCTGGTGCTTGCCGCTGCGGCCGTGGTTGCCGTGCGCCTGTGGCACTACGCAGAGGGGAACTGACGTGCACCACCTTCTCCGCCCGGTGCTGGCAGCAGGCATCCGCAGCTTCGCCTACCACGGCGGCGGTGCACCGGTCCTTTCCAGCGTGGATCTCGAGCTGGCCCCAGGAACACTCACCGCAGTCCTGGGCACTTCCGGCAGCGGCAAGACGACGCTTGGCAAACTTCTCGCCGGCTGGCTGTCCCCGGGTGCGGGTGGCGTGCTGGCAGGATTCCTGGAACTGGCCGGGCAGCGGCTGGAGTTTGACGGAAGCGCCACGGATCCGCGGATCGATCCGGCGCAGTGGGGCCGGCAGGCGGGGTTCGTCCCGCAGGATGCGTCTGCCATCCTGTCCACGGTCAAGGCGACGGTGGCGGAGGAACTCGCGTTCGGCCTGGAGAACGCCGGGATGGAACGCGAGGACATGCGGGCGGCGGTGGAACACACTGCGGGCCTGCTCGGGCTCACCGGACTGCTGGAGCGGGACCCTGCCCGGCTCTCCGGCGGCCAGCTGCGGCGGCTGGCCATCGGCTGTGCCATCATCACCCGTCCGCCGGTGCTGGTCATGGACGAGCCGTTCGCCTCCCTCGACGCCCCCGGTGTCCGCGAGTTGGAGGTGCTGGTGCGCCGCCTGACCGCGGCCGGAACCGGCGTCGTCATCCTGAGCCAGGTGCTCGACGCCCCGCTGCTGGACGCCGCAACGTGGCTTGTCCTGGCGGAAGGGACAGTCAGCGCCAGCGGACCGCCCGCCCATTTCCAGGCGGGCGGTGCCCTGCCGGCGGGAATCCGGCGGCCGCACGAGGCCCCGCCGCGGGAAACCGCGATTTCCCGCCGCAGCGGCAGCACGGCCCCGGCCCTGGAACTTCGGAACGTGACCTTCGGCTACCGGAACGATATACAGCGCAGACGGGGTTTCAGGCGCAGGCCAGGCCAGGACTTTGCTGCCGGCAGCCTCCCGCCCCCGGTACTGCAGGGCATAGACCTGGCCGTCCACCCGGGTGAGGTGGTGGCCATTACGGGTCCCAACGGTGCGGGCAAGTCCACACTGCTGCGGCACTTCAACGGCCTGCTCAGGCCGGGAAGCGGGTCAGTACTGGTCCAAGGCACCGACATTGCACAGCGACCCGTGGGCAGCACCGCGGCATCCGTTGGAATTCTCTTCCAGCAACCACGGGACCAGCTGTTCGAGCGGAGCGCCCTGCACGAGGTCCGGTTCGGCCTGGACCGGCACGTCGGCCGGGCCGCGGCAGGGGAACGGGCGGAGGCGGCGCTGGCCGCC